>JBOGMI010000653.1:0-1413 GCA_050746645.1 Bryobacteraceae bacterium
GCCGCGAACCACGGTTAAATCCGACTCGCGCCCGGAGCCGCTTGCTGCCGCCTGAGCGATTTTTGCGGTGCCGTCCGTGCTTTCGTCGTCAACCACGACGATCTTGACCGGCGATAGCTCCTGCGCCAATAGCGAAGCCACCGCGCTTCCGATGGTCTCCGCCTCGTTGCGTGCTGGAATCACAGCCACTACCGAGCCGCAACCGCGAGGGAGCGGTGGGCGCCTCGAAACCCGCCAGAACCCTCCCCGGCCGAACACTAACCCAAGCCAGATCGAAAGCGACGCGGCGCCCAGGATCACTGGCAGCATCTAAACCGGCTCCTGTTGAGTCATGCAGTGGAGCGTACCCAGGCCTAAGACCAGATCGGTTGCGGCAATGCCGATGACCTCGCGATCCGGGAAGAGTTCAGCGAGTTTGTTCAGAGCCATTCGATCGTTCGGATCGTTAAATACGGGAACCAGCACGGTTTTGTTGGCGATATAAAAATTCGCATAACTGGCCGGAAGCCGCTGGCCATCGAAGAAGAGCGGCTGCGGCATGGGCAGGGTCTCAATGCGAAACGGTTCGCCGTTTTGATCTTTGGCTTCGCGCAGCAAGGCCAGATTTTCGGCCAGCGGTTCGTAGTTTTCCTCGCGTTTGTCCCGCTCGCTGGCGACTACGATGGTGCGCTCGTCCGTGAATCGCGCCAGGTCGTCCACGTGGCCGTGTGTGTCGTCACCCGCGATTCCTTTGCGCAGCCAGACGGTATTTGTTGCGCCTAGATAGCTGGCGAAGATCGCTTCCATATCCGCGCGCCCGAAACCTGGATTGCGTGCCTGCTCGGCGCCGAGCAGGCATTCTTCCGTGGTCAAAATACTGCCCGCGCCGTTGACATCGATGCTGCCGCCTTCGAGCACGATTTCTTGGCCGTTCCACCTGGGCATCACCATCGGCCAGCCGAATTTTGCCGCAAGTCTTTTGCCGGCAGCATCGTCGCGCCGCCAGTTATCGTATTTCGCCCACGCATTGAAGCGCCAGTTCAGCACGATTTTTTCGCCCCGCTCGTTATGCGTGAAAATCGGGCCGTAGTCTCGTATCCAGCTTCGATCTGTCTCCACCTGAAAAAATTCAACCACTTCGACAGCGGCATGTGATTTCGTGAGGATGCATCGGGCGCGTTGCTCGGTTTCGGCATCTTGCACCAGAATGCGCACGCGCTCGACGCGCGCCAAGCGGCGAACGATCTCTGCATAGACCCACGGAATCGGCTCGAATTTACAGGGCCAATCGGGGCGCTCGTGTGGCAAGGCGAGCCAAGTGGCTTCATGCGGCTTCCACTCGGCTGGCATGCAGAGCGTATTATCCGATCCAGCGTTCGGTGATGGGTCCATAAGCGTCGATGCGCCGGTCGCGCAGGAACGGCCAGTTGCGGC
>JBOGMI010000654.1:0-2368 GCA_050746645.1 Bryobacteraceae bacterium
AAGCCGAAGAACCGGAAGTGGGGCCTGGGCCGCAGTACGCCGCGCGAGATGGTGGCGATTCTAGAAAAGCTTTACCGTGGCGAGCTGGTGAACAGCGACGCCTCCGAAGCCATGATCGCCACTCTAAAACGCCAGCGCGACATCACCGGCATCGGCCGCGACATGCAAGACGTGACGGTCGCCGACAAAACCGGCGCGCTCGACCATCTCCGCAGCGGTGTCGGTATTATCTATTCCAAGCGCGGCAACGTCGCTATGGCCATTACGGTCGCCCACATTCCGAAAATCAATTGGTCGCCCGACAACCCGGGCGATCTGATGATCTCGTCCCTCTCTGAAATCCTGTTCAATGGTTTGACAGGCCGCTAAATTTCCGCATCACGCGGTAGCGCCGCTCAACAAAGCATCTACCTCGGTATATCCGGATGGCAGATGGATGCCCACCCTGGATGCACCGGCATCGAGCAGAGCTTCTATGCTCTCAGGAGACCTTCGGTATGTCCAGTAGGAATCTACACAGGCTTTCACTGCCAGCATGAGCGCACTTCGGCCTCGGGCATCGTGCACGTCCACGTCTGCTCCGCGCTCGATCAGCAGTTTCACGACGCGAGGCCATGCTTTCCATCCGGCTACATGAAGCGCTGTGCTTTCCTTCGCGATGTCGAAGAAACCGTCCCCTCCGTAGCGAGCATCAACGCTTACCCCAAGATCCAGCAGAAGCCGTACACCGTCCGGATTTCCCGTCCCGGCGAACTCGGCAAGAAGTGTTCCGCCCTGAGCCAGAAGAGCAGCTCTCCACTCCGGATGGGTAGCCGCAAGCGATTGTGCGGCGGTCTCATCCTCCAGCGCGCATGCGGCGATCAGCCGTTCCACACCTTCGAGCCTTAGTTGTACGCCCTCTGATAAGCAGTCGCAGTACATCGCCGCGGCCGCGGCGCGCGGCCAGCGCGAAGGCCGTCATGTTGTCCCTGGTCGTCACAACTGAGAAGTCCGCGCCATATTGCAGCATCAGCTCAATGTTTTCGACCGCATTGTCCCGCCGGATCGCCTGGTGCAATGGAGTGTTTCGCCATCGCGTCAATCGGTTCGGGTCCGCTCCCGCCTCCAGCAGCATGCGCATTCCCTCGCGGTCGTGCCAGTCGGCTTTTCGCAGCAGCATCGTCGTCATGCTTTCGGCGTCCATCTTTCCGCTTTCGAGCACCACGCGAAGCACGCTCTCGTCTTTGGTCTCGGGGATATGGTACGGCGTTTCTTCATCGTTGGGGTTCGCGCCGCGCTCGAGCAAGAGTTTCGTCAGACCTGCATGCTGCGCAACACCGGCCGCTCCATAAATAGCGGATTCCCAGAACGCGCGATCTTCGCCGGTGTTCTCTTCCCACCATCCCGTATTTGCGTTCGCGCCTGCATCGAGCAGCGCTTTCGCCGCAGCGAGGAAGCCTCCGCTGCGTTCTTTATCCAGCCTCAGATAACGCGAGAAGCAGAGATACGTCAGTGCGTCCCATCCATAAGGCCCTCCTTTCGCCGTGGTCAGACTGGGGTCCGCCTTCAGAAAGCGCCTGACTGCAATGTCATCTGCCAGCACGGCCGCGGTGTAGATGCTGCTCCCGGGAATTGCGGGATGCTGCTTCAACAACTCCTCGGCCTGTGCGAGAGTTCCCGAACTGTGCCACGCACCGCGCGGAACACTTGCAGCCACAAGGAACGCGTACACAGGCCCTTCAGCCTCGGCCAGTAGGCGAAGGCTGATCGAGGCGATCTCGCTAACAAATTTCGTCCAACTCGGGAACCCGTGCTCGCGAGCAATCACAAGCTGTGCATCGGCAAGCGCGAACTCGCGTATGCCGCTGCGTTCGTCACGGTAGCGTGGATGCGACGCCCGCACTCGCATCGTGGCAGAGGCGTCACTTTTTTGGATTTCTTTTAGCAGGTCCTTGGCCTGTTTCTTGTATTGCTCCAGGTTGGGACGGGAGGGAAGATTCTTAGTGCTCATTCAAAGCTCCTTTCAAAAACTCGCCTTAAGTCCGCACCCTCAGGCATGAAAGAAGATTTGATAAAGCTATTCGATTGTGACGGAGGGCACTGCCCTTTCCTGCGGACCGGATGCGCCCGTTAGCGCGATTACAGCTAAGAAACTGGCACAAACTAAGTGTGTCATTTGGCGATGGCCCTTGGCAGGATCTTGTAGTTCCATTCTCCGTGGAATGTGTCGCGTTCGATATTCAGTGCGGCTATTTGTTGGTCGGAGACTTTCGTTCCCGAAGGATAGCGATTTGTATCGATCCGAGCACGCACTTTGAGACCGGTTTTGGTGCTGGTTGTCGCGATCAGATCCACGATGACTTGATGGCTGACTAAGGGCTTCCCTCTC
>JBOGMI010000655.1:0-1154 GCA_050746645.1 Bryobacteraceae bacterium
GAGAGGGAAGCCCTTAGTCAGCCATCAAGTCATCGTGGATCTGATCGCGACAACCAGCACCAAAACCGGTCTCAAAGTGCGTGCTCGGATCGATACAAATCGCTATCCTTCGGGAACGAAAGTCTCCAACCAACAAATAGCCGCACTGAATATCGAACGCGACACATTCCACGGAGAATGGAACTACAAGATCCTGCCAAGGGCCATCGCCAAATGACACACTTATTTTGTGCCAGTTTCTAAGGGATGCGAATTCTTCTCGACGAGTGCATAGACGAATCCCTGCGGCATAGCTTTTCGGGCCATCTGTGCCAAACCTGCCGCTATGCGGGTTTCAAAGGCCTTGCTAATGGCGAGCTCATTGCCGCGGCGGAACAGGCAGGCTTTCAGGTGTTGATTACGGTGGATCGGAATCTGACGTATCAGCAAAACCTCCGAAACCGCTCAATATCTATGATTATGCTGCGAGGCCGCACAACCGATATCGACGATCTTCTCGTTCTAATGCCCGAGGTTATTGGCGCGCTTGAAGACTTGAAACCGGGCCAGGTGGTTCAGGTCGGAATTGAGTAGGGGTCCGCTAGGCAACACGAACTCCGGCCGCTGGCGGATTTCCAGGCAGCAGGTGGGATCGAATAAATTCTTGAAGCGGCGGATGTCCACTCCAGATCGAGTTCGCCCGGCCAAGTCACCGCTCCACTCTCGACGAAGAGTTGAGCGAACAGCGCAGGATCGGCAAGCGGCGCGAAGACGCCGGCACGTGGGGAATGGATAAGTTCGGACATGTCTACGGTTCCCGACGTGCCGTCCAGGAACCGAACTGCCAAGCGGAACCCCTGCAATGGGGTCGCCTCCATGACGCGCCATGGCATTCGCAAGTGAGCCTCGGCCGTTAGGGGAGCGGCGAAATCTTGTTTACGGGGCGATTCGTCGAGCATAGTTCAATCCTCCAGGAGTTCGGCTCGGTGCTCTTGTGCCCACTCCAGCACCAAGGCTAAAGCACGCCGAGGCATTCCAGCGGCTACAGCACCAGCTCCGGCCGCTGGCGGATTTCGAGGCAGCCTTTGCCGGTCGGCAGCACCTTGCCGGGGTTCAGGCGACAGGAGGGATCGAATAAATTCTTGAAGCGGCGGATCAGGTCGAGCGTGTCGTCG
>JBOGMI010000656.1:0-5555 GCA_050746645.1 Bryobacteraceae bacterium
GGGCGAACCTTCCGGCGGAACGCTCTGCCAGCGGGCATCCACGGCGACCGCGAGTTTGTTGCCGCCCTGCTTCACGAAGCCGGTGATCTCGTGTTGAAAAGGAAGGTAACCGCCGGCGTGCCGCGGCAGAGCGTGGCCGTTCAGCGTGGGCGTGGCGGAGGTCAGCGCGCCCTCGAAGTGCAGGAACATGCGCGAGCCGTGAAAATCGCGCGGCGCCGTGAAATCACGGTGATAGCTCCAGACCTTTTCCCAGGCGCTGGGGTCCCAATTGTGCCACGACAACGGCGCGACACAATGCGGCAGCGTTACCACCGATTTTTCGAAATGCCAATCCTGATTCAAGGCAAGCGAGCGTATGGCAGGCCCGGTTTTTCCGGCGGCGAGGGGAGCCAGTGCAAACCCGGCGCTCGCCGACAAGCAACTCTGCAGAAAGCCGCGGCGCGAGTTGGTTCTGTTCATATTCGTTCTATTTTGTCAATTCGTTTTGCGTCTGCGCCCGCCGGCAGGCATAGGAGCGGTGTTCGTCGGCATAGACGCGGGTGAAAATGGCTCCGAACAGGAAAATCTGCGCCGAGTAATACATCCAGGCAACGAAGGCGATGATCGATCCCGCTGCCCCATAGGTGGAACCGAAGCCGGTCGTGTTGAGGTAAATGGCGAGTGCCGACTTGCCGATCATAAACAGCACGGCGGAAACGAAGGCGCCAAGCGAAACGTCGGCCCAGTTGATCGGCATGCGGGGGACGAACTTAAAGACCAGCCCAAACAGCAGCGTAAGAACAAATACGGAGACGACAAAATTCAAGACTTCCCCGAAAATGGCCGTGTGCAGCGGGATATAAGCGCGGAAGTATCTCTGTATGATTGCGAAGGCGGCACTGCAGAGAAGGGAAACGGCCGCGAAAATGCCCAAGCAAATGATCATGGCGAAGGCTTTCAGCCGCTGCCTCACGATGGAGCGAACCGTGGAGAGGTGCGGCGGCGGCGCCTCCCAGATGGTATTCAGCGCGTCCTGCAGATCCACGAAGAAGCCGGAGGCGGCCACGAACAACGCCCCCGCTGCGATAGAACTGGCCACGATTCCCGTTTTATGATGAGCGCTACTGATAGCGCTTCGGAGCATATGCGCAGCTCCCGGTCCAGCGAAAGTGGCGGTATAGCGGAGCAGTTCGTGTTCGGCGGCGCTCCGGTTCAGCACCAGCGCGGAGATTTCAATGACGAGAAGCAGCAGCGGAGCGGCCGCGAGCAGGGCATAGTAGGCCAGCGCCGCCCCGAGCCGCGGAGCATGATGCTCGTTCCACTTGGAGAAAGCCGTCGCAAGCAGGTGCCTGGTCTGCTTGAAAGTCATATGCACCCTGATGCGACAGACGACCGCCTTTTGCCGTCCGTCTCTGGCCTCAGCATGACAGACCACAAAAAACGATGCTCTGTTCCACCGCCTGTAACAGGGATCTTTGGACAGACGTCCACGGAATGCGTGCGGGCTTGCAATTCAGCCGGTTGTCGGGAGCCGAGGACGTGAGATTCCGGCGGGGAACTGTCCGCATCTCTATTCCTATTTTCTCTCTGCTCCTCCTGTTCGCCGGCTTAGCGCGCGGCCAGGCGCAGAAATTCAAAGGACGCACGGTGATCTCGGTTCAGTACCTGCCCGCCAGGCAGCCGCTCGATCAACACGATCTTGAGGCTATGCAACTGGTGAAGCCGGGCAATCTCTTGGATCTGAATCAGGTCGCCACGACGATTGACAATCTATGGGCGAGCGGTGCGTATAACGATATCCAAGTCGATGCCGAGCCGAGCGGAAAAGGTGTGACCATCCGGTTCATCACCAAGCCGCGCTGGTTCATCGGGCACGTCGCCGCGGAAGGGAATATCGAAAACCCGCCGAGCCGGTCGGTGGTCATTGCCGATTCGCTGCTCACGCTCGGCCAGCCGTTTAATCCCGACGAGCTGGAAACGGCGCGGCAGATAATCGCGCGCGAGCTGAAGCACAACGGCTTGTATCAAGGGCAGGTGGGCGTGTCGTATTTGCGCGATCCGATCACGCACCAGGTGACGATTCGTTTCCAAGTGCAGGCCGGCAAGCGCGCCCGCTATACCAAGCCACAAATTACCGGCGATCAGAAGCTCTCCGACGACGAAATCATAGATGCCACTGGCTGGCAGTGGCCGTTCATCCACTGGTGGCGGAAGATCACTCAGTCTCTCACCGAAAAAGGAATCGACGGCATTCAGAAAAGATATGCGAAAGCCAACCGGCTGACGGCTACGGTGGACCTGAAGGGCATTACGTACGATCCGATTACCGGCCGCGGCCAGCCCGAGCTGAACATCGACGCGGGACCGAAGATCCAGCTGCGCGCGCTCCAAGCGAAAGTCTCAAAGAAGAAAATGCGCCAGTTGGTGCCGGTGTATCAGGAAGGTTCGGTGGATAACGACCTGTTGTTCGAGGGCCAGCAGAATCTGCGCAATTATTTTCAGTCCAAGGGCTATCCGGATGCCGACGTTACCTTTAAGCGCGAGCCGCTCAAAAGCGGCGAGGAAACCATCAACTTTTATATCGCGCTGGGTCCGCGGCGCAAGCTAGTACACGTCGGCTTCACCGGGAGCCATTATTTCGAGCGCGGCACGCTGACCGAGCGCATGTTTCTGCAAACCGCGGGCGCGATTCTGCACCGCTATGGACGATACAGCGAGGCCTTCCGCAACCGGGACGCCGAGACGATCGCAGGTCTGTACCGCGCCAACGGTTTTCTGAATGTGAAGGTCACCTCCACCGTGCAAACCAACTACAACGGCAACAAGGAAGACCTGGGCGTCACGTTTCACATCGATCAAGGCAAGCAGTGGCGCGTCGCGAAGCTCACCATCCAAGGCGGTGACAAACTGCCGCTAGGAAGCCTGAAAAAGCAACTGCGGTCGATTCCGGGTCAGCCCTACAGCATCGCCTCCATTACCTCCGATCGCAACCGCATTCTCGAGGACTACTATTCGCACGGATACACCAAAGCCTCGTTCTCCTACACGAAAAGCCCCGGCGCTAAGCCGGCCACGATGGATCTGGTTTATAACATTCACGAAGGGGCGCGCGATTTCGTGCGCAGGGTGATCGTTTCCGGGCTCTATCGCACGCGTCCCTCGCTGGTCAGGAAGCAGATTACGCTGCACCCGGGCGAGCCGGTCTCGCTGGTGCAAATGAACGATATCGCCCGGCGTTTGATGGACCTGGGCGTTTTTGCCAACGTGAGCGCCGGCTTGCAAAACGCGGACGGAAGCAGTCGTGATAAGTATGTCTTGTACGACGTGCACGAAGCGGATCGCTATTCGTTTCACGTGGGCCTGGGATTGCAGGTGGGACAGTTTGGGGGCACCACGAGTCTGCTTTCCCAAGCCGGAGGCGCCAACGGCGTTTCCCCCCTGGTCTCCTTCGATGTGAGCCGGGTCAATTTCCGCGGAACGGGCGAGACGGTCTCGCTCCAGACCTCCTATTCCACGCTGCAACAGCATGCTTCGCTGAACTATATTTTCCCGAGGGTTTTCGGATCTCCGAGCCGCTCGCTCATTTTTTCCGGCATCTTCGACACGACGCAAGATGTCCAGACGTTTTCAGGGCGGCGCGAAGAGGCCTCCGTGCAGCTTTCACAGCGATTCAACCGCGCTTCCACACTCCAGTTTCGCTACGCCTATCGCCGCGTCAGCACGTCGAACGTCGAAATACCGTCTTTACTGATTCCGCAATTTCTACAGCCCGTGCGTATTGGAATGTTCTCGTTCGATTACATCCAGGACCATCGCGATAACCCGGCGGATGCGCATCATGGATTCTGGAACACACTCGACGCGGGCCTGGCCAGCAGCTATTTCGGATCGCAAAGAAATTTTCTCCGCGTGCTCGCCCGCAATGCGACCTATACTTCGCTGGGACACAACATGGTGCTCGCGCGCCAGACGCAAATTGGCGAGATTTTGCCGTTCCACATTCCCGCCGGACTGAACCGGTTCGATGCGGTGCCGCTGCCGGAGCGTTTCTTCGGCGGCGGCAGCGTCTCGATGCGCGGCTTTGGCGACAATCAGGCCGGCCCGCGCGATATCGGAACGCCGAACGAAATACCGGGCATGTGCACGCAGCCCGCCTGCGAACCGACCGGCTTTCCCATCGGAGGCAACGCGCTTTTCTTCAACAACGTCGAACTGCGTTTTCCGCTTCTGGGCACTTCGGTGCAGGGCGTTTTGTTCGAGGATATGGGGAACATTTTCAACACTCTTAGCGATATCTCGCTCCGCTACCACCAGAGATCGCTGCAGGATTTTAATTACACCGTGCAAGCGCCCGGCTTCGGCATTCGCTATAAGACGCCGTTCGGGCCGGTTCGCGTCGATTTCTCCTACGCCCTGAATCCGCCACGCTTCCTCGGCTTCAACGTGGACGAAACCATTCAGGATTTGCTCACCTGCAGCCCCGATCAGGTCGGGCATTCCGACTTATGTACGCCCTCTCCGCAGCGGTTGGGCCACTTCCAATTTTTCTTTTCCATCGGGCAGGCGTTCTGATGAGACCCGGAATGGCACTTTTGCTGCTCCTTGCCGCCGCGGTTTCGGCTTCGGCCGTCATCATCGACCGCATCGCTATTATCGTCAACAAGAACATCATTAAAGACAGCGACATCGATCGTGATATCCGCGTCACCGATTTTCTGAACCGGGCGGCATTGAGTTTCAGCGATGCGGCGCGGAAGAAAGCCGCGAATCGCCTCCTCACCCAGCAATTCATCCGGCGGGAAATTCGCATCGGAGATTATCCCGGCGCAACATCTCAGCAGGCGGACAAGGAACTTAGCGATCTCATTGCGAATCGCTTCAAAACGCAAGCCACATTTCAGCGGGCGCTGCGTCGTTACGGCCTGACTAAGACGGAGCTGGAGATGTATTTCCAGTGGCAGCTCACGGTGCTGGATTTCATTGGCGCGCGCTTCAAGCCAGCCGTATACGTGACCGGTAAGGATGTCCGGACATATTACGATGCCCACGCCGCCGCGCTGGCGAAAAAATATCCCGGCAAATCTCCCGCCCAACTGCGCAAAGAGACTCGCGACATCCTGACCGGAGAAGAAGTCAACAAGCAGTTTTATTCCTGGCTTGACCAGCAGAGGAAAAACGCGACAATCCAATACCTCGAGGAGAGCTTGCGATGAGCAGACCGGCCAGAATCGCCGCCAAGACGGTCGCATGGATTGTCGGTGTCGTCGTGGTGATTCTCATCGCCGCGTTTCTTGCTCTGCACACGACCTGGGTCTCCAACTATATACGCGGGAAGATCGCCTCCAGCGTGGAACAGGCAACCGGCGCGAAAGTCGAGGTCGGCTCGTTCCATATGGACTGGACTTCGCTGACCTTTCACATCCGCAATTTCGTCATCCATGGGACCGAACCCGCCACCGCCGCGCCGCTGCTCGATATTCCGGCAATTACTGTGCATGTGAAGCTGTTCTCCGGCGCCGGTATCGCAAACGTCGCCGATATCGCCTATGTGGGCATCGAGCGCCCGCACGTGGATC
>JBOGMI010000657.1:0-1629 GCA_050746645.1 Bryobacteraceae bacterium
CCGCTGGCGCTGGCCGGCACTCATTGGATTCGTAGCTTTCTCTTCGGCGTGCAGACAGCCGATCCCGCCGCCATCGCGGCAGCCGTTCTCTTGATCGCCTTTCTGGCCTTGCTCGCTGGCTATCTCCCCGCCCGCCGCGCCGCCAAAATCGACCCCATGTCCGCCATCCGCTACGAATAAGCCAGGATGGAAACCATCCTGCCAGGAACGGCGGCATGGCAGCCCAAAGGCCTGCTCCACGTAATTATTCGAGAGTACTCTCAGTCCTGGATGGTACCAAAAGCCAGGTTTGGTACTTACAAACTTCAGAAAGAATGAAACAATTTGGGAAGCTTAGGAGGAAAGTACAAAAATGCGAAAGTTTATACTCGGAGCCGTAGCAGTTCTCTCGGTCGGCGGCACTCTCGCCCTGGCCAATACAATCACGTTTGGAACGCCAAGCGGCTCTACGGCGGGCGGTGAATCGGTATCCGCGCAGGCCGTAGTCATGCTAGGCAGCGATACCTTAACCATTGTCCTCAGCAATAACACGAGCCCTTTCCAGGATGCAGGCCAGTTGCTGTCGGACTTCAGCATCACGTTGAGCAACGGCAACGTGAGTTCAGTCACGGGATCCGGTTCGGGAAGTCTGGTCAAAGTGGGCAGCGGCGGAAGCGTTACGAATCAAGGTACAACAAACGATGTCGGATGGAATCTGGATGCAAGCGGGAATACACTGACCCTGGACGGCCTGAACGGCGCCCTCCACACCCCGAAATACCTGGTGCTTGGATCTCCTTGCGCGGACGGTACCTATTGCGACGCGAATGGATCCATTGCAGGGAATCCTGGTCACAATCCGTTCATTATGGGTCCGCTCACTTTCTCGTTGAGCATCCCCGGAGTCACGGCGAGCACGATAGTTTCGGATTCTGTCTTTTCATTCAGCACCACGAGCGGCGTCGATGTTGACGGAGTGCCAACGACCCCAACCGTTCCCGAACCTGCCGATTTCGCTCTCGTGGGCCTTGGTCTGATTGCCCTTGGCTGCGCACGGAAGCGTATTTTCTCCCGAAAGAGTTAATCGACGGTCCTTCATTCCTCCTCCTCTCGAAGCTGCCGGCGCGGGGTTGCTGGCAGCTTCGGCTATGCTGAATCCCTTTCGGCTTGCCGATGTCCAGTCTTCCAAATTTTTCTTTTCCTCTGAATCCAGCGCCTTACACCCCAGCCCCCTTTCATCCTGTACGCCCGTCCCGCACACTGGCTAAGAGCTAAGAGCTAAGAGCTAAGAGCTAAAAGCTAAAAGCTAAAAGCTGGATCAAACCATGGCAACTGCCAAACAAATCGCGGCCAATCGCCGCAACTCTCAGAAATCCTGTGGCCCCAAGTCCGTCGAGACCAAGGCCAAAGTCGCCCAGAACGGCACCAAACACGGCCTCTGCGCCAAATTCCGCGTCCTCAAAGAAGTCAAAAAGCAGGAAAACTTCGACGCCTTCCTCAACCAGCTCATCGAAGACGAGCAGCCCGTCGGCCAGGCCGAAATCGAGCTGGTCGTCAAAATGGCCGAACATACTTGGCTCGCCAAGCGCGCCCTGCGCCTGCAGAACACCTGTTTTGTGCTCGAGCCGAAAACTCCCGAGGAGGCCAAAA
>JBOGMI010000658.1:0-10937 GCA_050746645.1 Bryobacteraceae bacterium
GCCGAGTCGCGGTGAGTCTGAGGCAGTCTGCCGAGTCGCGGTGAGGCAGTCTGCCGAGTCGCGGTGAGTCTGAGGCAGTCTGCCGAGTCGCGGTGAGTCTGAGCTCGAGCGGCACGCCAGCGCACGGCAGTCTGCCGAATCGCGGTGAGTCTGAGCTCGAGCGGCACGCCAGCGAGCCACAGCGTGAGCTCGAGCGGCACGCCAGCGAGCCACAGGGTGCGCTCGAGCGGCACGCCAGCGGTGAGTCTGGAGCTCGAGCGGCACGCCAGCGCACGGCAGTCTGCCGAATCGCGGTGAGTCTGAGCTCGAGCGGCACGCCAGCGAGCCACAGCGTGTCCGCATATATCTCGGCCGAAAACACATGCGAAAGAGCCCGAGCACCTCATCCTTCCGGACGGGTC
Source organism: Bryobacteraceae bacterium (assembly GCA_050746645.1). Lineage (GTDB taxonomy): Bacteria > Acidobacteriota > Terriglobia > Bryobacterales > Bryobacteraceae > Bog-105. The sequence continues at coordinate 402 of JBOGMI010000658.1, forward strand.
TCGGGCTCTAACACATGGCGCCCGCAGGGCGCTTAGCGTATACCTAGGATGATGCACATCCGCAGCCAACGATGCTACAGGCCGGCAGTAACTGCGGGTAGCGCCCGGCGTCGAAGGCAGCCACAAAGTCGCCTACCGTCTCGGGCAGGTCCACAAAGTCGCCTACCGTCTCGGGCAGGTCGGCGCCAACAGCACGCCAGCCCAGCCCGGTATCCAGCCACACGCTGTCCGGAGTCACCCAGACGTCGACGCCCACCGCACTGGCGGGAAGGTCCCGCTGAAGTGCCACGGCCAGCGGGCAGTGATATCCAGACCCACGCCTTCCACGAACCCCAGACTCGACGAGCTGGGTGGCAATCTCGTCGGCGCAGAGCTCTGCCAGCGACGCCAGCTGGCGCTGGACTACATGCCGCACGTGGTCCAGCTGCTCGGAACGTAGGTTCGTGGTATCGGACTGTACACTCATGGGTAGTTCCTTTCGCTTGGGGGCCGCTCGTTCGGCTCACGTCCAGGATACGCCACCCGGCCGGGGAAGTCAAGCGACTTCTCGGAGATTTCTCAACAAGTTTCTTGTGACAAGCGCTCAAGGTTTCCGTCTAGTTACCGTAGCCCCATCCACACCCCACAACCCAGGAGAGTCATCATGAGCGCAGTCACCACCACCACCACCACCAAGCCCCAGGCCGTCGCTGCCTGGCTCCACGAGCACCGCCACCAAATCCTCCACGTCGTCTGGGTCATCACGGCTCTCACCCTCTTCACCGAGCCGTACCTCATCTACCATCTCGTTCGCTACATCATCCGGACCGTCCGGTACCACCAAGCCCGCAGGGCCGCCGCACTTGACAACGTGTCATCAGCCCGCTAGGCTTGCAGTAGGGCCCCACACCGGCCAGCCGGCACCCGTTCACGACGGGGGTGGGGTGCGACCTAGCAGACCGCTAGGCACGAGAAGAAGGGTGCACCACCATGGACTTCAACCCCAACGACCGCAAGGCCATCACGACCTACCTGCTGGCCGACGGCAACCTGTCGGTCCCATGCTCCCGCTACGGCCACACCACGGCGGAATGTGCCCCCGTCGCCGCCGCCGTGGCGCAGGCAGTCGCCTACGAAATGGGCGATACCCAAATCACCGGGGAGTTTCTTGACCGCATGATGGCCCTGGTCGTCAACAACCTGGACGACCCAGCCATCTTCATCCTGGACGGTTTCTCCCCCGCCGCCGCTCGCCGCATCCTGGGCACCACCTCCCGGCGTGCCCTCGGGCTCGTCCGAGAGGGGAGGTAGGTAGCCATGTACAACCCCATCGGCGTCGATGCGATCTTCGCATGTTGCATCTGTAACACACGCACCGAAGCACGTAGCGCCGCCCAGCTGCTCTCGCAGGGCTGGTCGTGGACCTACGGCACCCGTTGCCCCACCTGCCAGCCACACGTCGCCATCTACCCGGCCCTCGAGCGCATGGAGCCAGCATGACCTCCGCCACCTAGGGCCCCCCCCACCCCACACCGGCCAGCCGGCGCCCGTTCATGACGGGAGTGGGGTGCGACCGGCAAGTCGCCGGCGAAAGGAGGAAGTTTCATGACCAACATGCCCGACACCACCACCCCTGTGCTCCAAGCGGGCTTGCACGAGACCCTAGCTGATGGGGCATGCCTGCTCGAGTGGTGCAGCCACCTGGCAGGAGAAGCGTTCTCCGACCACCCAACCTGCGTGTCGCCGATAATCGCATGCTTTGGGCGCAGCTGGAACGACGTCCTGGACGACGAAGACCGCCAGAGCCTCCTCCCGCTCGCCCCGCTCCTACTGCACAGCGCTACCGGCCCGCTAGACGACGAAGCACGTGTCTGGTTGTGCATCGACTGGCTCATCCGGGTGCAATGCGTGGCCTGGATGCGTCTCACGCCGGCGCTAGTCCCCCACGCAGAGCTCCTCGCAGCCCTAGAGCCACAGACGTCCCCGCAGGCTCTCCTGGACTCGGCCGGCACCAGAGATGATGCCGGGACCGCTGCCTGGGCCGGGACCGCTGCCGGGACCGCCGCCTGGGCCGGGACCGCTGCCTGTGCCAGCCCTGCCTGTACAAAGAAAAACTGCTGCGGTTCGTGGGATGCCGCCTGGTGTGCGGCCAGGGAAGGCGCCAAATCCTCTGGGTTGGATGCAGCCGGGGATGCGGTCAGGGATGAGACCAGGGACGGGGATGCGGCCAGGGATGCGGCTTCGACGTCCTTAGGTGCGGCCCTAGTCTTCGCCAGGACGCACGGCGAGCCCCGAGCGACGGTAGTGGCGCTACAGCGCTCGGCGCTCCGCCTCATGGCGGATATGGCGGCGGTGGGACGATGACGCTCACCGAGGAATACGAAGCGGCGGAACCGCCCCGCTGGCCGCCCAGCGAAGCCTGGGAGTCTCGGGGCGCATGCGTCGGGGCCCCCCTGGCGACGTTCTTCCCGGAGCCCGACGTGGCCCGCATGCCTGGCGCATGGGATGCCGCTCGGCAGATATGCCGGGGGTGTCCGGTGCTCAGCGAATGCGCCGACTTCGCCGTTCGGGCCCTCCCGCACCGGGCAGCCGGCATGTGGGGCGGCATGACTCCGAACCAGCGGCGCAAGGCCAGAAGCCGCACGCAGCGCTAGGCGTTCCTCTTGGGTTACGCTCAAGAGCCGGGGAGGCCAGGGGGCCGCACGCAGCGCTAGGTGTGTGTCGGATACATCAATGGGCCCGTGCCGGGGCTCTGTAACAGACTGTCCTGCACAGCACGAGCCGCCTCGCCAGAGGTGCCGTTCCTCTTGGGTTACGCTCAAGAGCCGGGGCTCTATAACAGCCTGTCCTTCCCCAGCACGAGCCCCTCGCCAGGGTGCCGCCTCGCCAGAGGTGACGTTCCTCTTGGGTTACGCTCAAGAGCCCTCTACTACAGCCTGTCCTTCCCCAGCAAGAGCCCTCTCGCCAGGATGCCGTTCCCACCCCTGCTGGGGAGGAATGACCCTGCTGGGGAGAAACGTCCTTGCCGGCTGAAAGACTGCGAACGAATCCCCCTTCAAGGGGATTCGTTCGCTTGAACCGCCGGAACGGCCCCCCCAGCTACGTAAGTAAGACAATACCCCCAGATTGTGGGCAACCCCGATAGCCACGCCGGCCGCCTCGCTCGGCTTCGTGGCCGGACGAGGCGGCGCTGGGCGGAGGGGGGGAGTGGCCCCGCCAAGTCTAGTAAAAAAAAACGGCCCTTCCGGCCGGAGGCAAAAATCGAGGAGGTCATCTAGCAGGACAAACGTCCAGGCCGTTTACGCTGTCCGAAAACGTGCCCTCCTACCTGCACGAACGTCCGAAAAGTATTTCCAAAGTTTCTTGCCCGGAGGCCCAAAATGACGGGAAATCCCGACATCCAAGTGCTGGCGCCGAGCGTCCCGCGCCCAACCGCCCTACATGGGCCCCAAGGCCGAACCGCAGATACGGCGAATTAGCCGAAAAAGTGGCCTCGAAACGAGTCGAGTTTGACCAGTTGAATGACTGCCGTATCTGCGTCTCGGCCCCTGGTTGCCCACGGGCAGGGCGCTGAAAACGCAGATACGGCGAATTAGCCGAAAAAGTGGCCTCGAAACGAGTCGAGTTTGACCAGTTGAATGACTGTCGTATCTGCGTCGGCCCGACATGGCGCCTAGGAAGGCCCCCCTACCGGCACGCTGGGGCCCGCATGCTATGCTGGCACCGCCAATCCCAACCGACCCGAAAGGATGCACCCATGAGTACCGTCACACCCCGCCGGCCCCGCCGTCCGCCGGCTCTTAGCGCGGCCTACGTGGCCGGCCTGATCCGCGCCGACAACGCCCGCCGGCACGGCCTGACCTACCGCGCCCGGCGGGCTCGCATGCTCGACCTGTCGGAGGACCCCGCCGCCACTCCGGCGGCACGGCGGACCGCCGCATCCCTCGCCGAGGCCCTGACATGGCGCCTGGCGCACCCGTCCAAGGGGCCCGCCCAATGACGCTGGCATGGTGGGAGCGCTTGGCGTGCCTACTTGCTGATGCGCTCGCCGCACCGGAGATGCCCATCTACTGGGCACCGGCCTTCAAGGTGGCGCAGCGTAGGGCGCAGGGCATGTGCGCGATACTCGCAGACCCCGATGACCCCGATGCAACCTGACTACCACGTCCGGATACGTCCCGACATGGCCTGCATGGCGTGTCGGGAAGTCCTGGCCATCCGGCAGCGTTACAACATAGTGACGCAACACGGGGGGATTGCCCTGCGCAGTGAGGCACATCTTATGATGCACGGCTACGACTCCAAGGCCAACCCAACCAAACCCAACCACAATCCAACCAAGGAGATATGAAAACGCATGCCCATGCCCAGCACTGATGACAACACCCATGAGCTCTACCCGCAAGCATGGCGTCCCAACACGGGCGACGTGATCACCGGTGTCGTGGTGGAGCGGAGCGTCGTTGAGGGGACTTACGGCCCGTACCCCTGCATTGTCCTCGCCACCGCTAACGGCGACCAGGCCGTCCACGCCTTCCACAGCGTCCTGCGCAGCGAGTGCGACAGGATGCACGACGGGGACAACATCTCCATCACCTACCAAGGCGTCCGGAACATCAAGAACCCGAAGCCCGGTCGTGGCACGACGTATCACCACTACGATGTCGCCCTTCATGCGGAGGGCTTCGGCCGCCCCGAGGTCGCCGACGTCGCCGCCTCTTTCTAGGCGTTGTGATGAGCGCTGCCAAAGATAAGGGCACTCGTGCCGAGACCGCGGTGGTGCGCTACCTGCAAGCTCAGGGCTGGCCCTACGTCGAACGTAGGGCCAGCTCTGGGTGCAACGATAAGGGCGACATCGCCTTCCCCGGCATCGTCATCGAGGTCAAGAGCTGCGAGCGTATGGCCCTGGCTGCCTGGCTGGACGAAGCCGAAGTCGAAGCCGCCAACGCCAAAGTCGATACCGCCGTGGTGTGGCACCGCCGCAAGGGTGTCGCCAGCCCGGCCGATTGGTACGTGACGATGTCTGGGCGGACCTTCGTCCGAGAGGTACTGATAGACTAGGGGCATGAGCTACTTGCCCCCGGAAGTTTACTTCGATCCAATAGACGACGAAGACGAATGGGAATGCTATGACGATGATCGGTGCCCAAGCTGTGATGGAACCGACACCTACACTCGTTACCGCCATGGGGCGGTTGAAGCGACTTGTGCCACCTGCGGGGAGTTTTGGCGTCGGTGGGAGCTTTGAGAGCGGTCGTGGGTAATGCGCTGTGTGAAGCGGCTCTCGGCTATGCTGCTCGCGGCTGGCCCGTCCTGCCCTGCCGGCCGGGAGGCAAGGAGCCGCTCGGTGCTGCGGTGCCTCACGGTCTCCACGACGCCACGACAGACCCAGCCGTCATCGAAGCCTGGTGGGCCGCATACCCTGACGCCAACGTGGGCATTCGTACGGGAGTGGGTTGTGACGTCTTCGATGCCGATGATCCCGATGCTATGTCGCATCTGTTCGATCTCTCTGGGGGGACGCCACAAGCGCCGTTGGCAGCGACGGGCCGTGGGGTGCATCTGTACTTCGCCCCTGGGGATCGTCACTGCGCTACACCATCCCCCCGTCTTGATCTCAAGGCGAATGGCGGCTATGTGCTCGCACCCCCGTCGCTACATCCGAACGGCACGCACTACTCGTGGCTAGTCGCCCCAAACGGCACAGCGCTCCCCGGAGTCCCGAACGGCCTTCTAACCCTCCTGGCAGCTCATCCCACGCTGGCGTCAGCGCCCGCCCCGCCCGCCCCGACGCCCGGCCTGAGCGCCCGAGCTTTCCCCGAGTCTTACCTACGGGCCGCCCTGCGCAACGAGCTACGAACAGTCGCCGCTGCGGTGAAGGGCGAGCGCAACGCTACGCTCTACCGCTCGGCTCTCAAGCTTGGCCGGCTCATCGACGCTGGGCTGGACGAAGAAACCCTCAAGGTATCCTTTGGCGCCGCAGCTACCGCAGCCGGGCTCGACGCCAAAGAGATTGAATCGACCATACGCTCGGGCCTGGAGATAGGACGGCAATATCCACGGTATCCGACGCCGCCCGCCGCCCCGCCGAGCGCAGCGCTTCCCCACGCCATCCCCGGTGCCCGGCACACCTTCCCGGCTCTGGACCCCGATGCGCTCTTCGATCCGCCGAGCGCACCCGTACCCGGTGCGCTGGGGGTCTGCCAGGGTCTCGTTACGATCCTGGTGGGTGAACCGGCCTGCGGCAAGTCCTGGATTGCCCTTGAGCTGGCGAGACGGGTCACGTGCTACGGCCGCACCGTCATCTACCTAGATACCGAGAACGGCCTTCGCACCCTTACCGCTCGCTGCAAGGCGTTGGGCTTCTCGCGGGCGATGTATGGTCGTCTGCGGGTCCTGGACCCATCGGTGCTGGACTTCTCCCCTCAGGGGATTGCGGACCTTGGGGCTGATCTTCACGAAGAGGCTGACGTTGGCCTGCTAGTGGTCGATACGCTGGCTAACCTGTTGGGCCAGCTGGGTCGCGATGAAAACGATGCCGGGGACGGAGCATGGGCGATCAACCAGTTCGTAGCACCCCTTGTGAGGGGCCATCCCACGGCGGGGTTGATCCTGGATCACGTGCCCAAGCCTTTGGGGTATGCCAATAGCCGCCCGTCCCGGTACCCCCGTGGCTCGGGAGCTAAGCTGGGGGCAACCGACATCTGCCTGAGCGCTGTTTGCACCCGGCCATTCTCGCCGCAACATAGTGGCGATGTTGCGCTCTGGGCGGCTAAGGATCGTAATGGCGTGACCGGGCTGCCCAATGTCTCCGAGTATCGTGGTACCAATGTGCACTTCGAGGTAGCGCAGGAGGGTAATATCATGAAGATCGACTGGCCCGGCGTCCTGACATGACGCCGCTCCGTGAAGGTCTGTGCCACCAAGCTGAAGGCACTTCGGGGCCCGCCCAAGCCCATCCTGCTCGAGAAGGGACAATCATCACTGTTCTAACCGATCCCAGTCTGAATGATCTGGCCGACACCCAGGCTCAGCTGCGCCAGGAGCTTGCCGCCGCCCGTGCCGGCGCCGCCCGGCTCCCGGTGCATGTGCGCCTCAGCGGCTACAGCGCTGCTGGGGGAGCCATTGATCTTGGCTCCCCAGCGAGTGGGCGGACTTGGTTCGTGCGCTCGCTGGTCATCACGGGGACTGATCCCACGCTGAGCATCGCCGGGAGCGCCTATGTCTATGTGGGGTCGGGGCAGGGGCCGGCCCAGCTCCGCGACATCGCTTCGGTCCACGAGCACCTGCAGATTGTTTTCTCGGGGGTCTCGGCCCCCATGGTGGTCAGTGGGGCAGCCGAGGATTGGCCCGACGCAGGAAGGGAGTTCGCATGAGCGGCGCCGGGGCGGGTATCGGCGGCGGCGGCGGCGGAGAGGTGTCCTCGGTCTTCGGGCGCCGTGGCGTAGTCGTGGCCGATTCTGGGGACTATGCCGTGGCTCAAGTGACGGGGGCCCAGGCGGCCCCGGCGACGAGCGTGACCACCTACGGCTTCAATAGTGTCGCTACGGGTAACTACTCCTACGCCACGGCGTTGGGGTTCTCGGCCTCGACCAACTTCGAGGCAGCCACCGCGCTGGGCGGTCTCAGCCACGCTGGCGAATATTGCACTGCGGTGGGATATCAGACCAGCGCCAAGAGCCAGGGCGCCACCGCAATCGGGACTGACTCCACCGGGATCGGAGCGGTCTCGAACGTCAAGGATCACATGGTCCTCGGCACGTCGCTGACCACTGTGGATTGTCCTGGCGCCCTCACCGTCGCCGGGGCCCCGGTCGTAGCCCCCCCGGCTCCAGCCAGTACCGTCACGGGCCCTGACGCCTATGGGGCCGCCTCTGGCGTGGGGACTGGAGTCGCCTATGCCCGCAACGACCACAACCACGGGTTGCCGGCTGCGCCGACCCCAAGCCAAAACACCGCTCCCACGCCGTCTGTATTGAATGTCTCCTCTGGGGTAGCATTCCAGCCCAGCGCCACCCAAGACACAATGATCTACGGCCAGGACATTCCCGCCGCCGGGGGTGTCGTAGTAATCACGATGGGACCTAGCACCGGATCGGAATATACAGTTGGCCAATTCCAGTCCGATTATGGTTACCCAGTGTTAAGAGTCCCGGTAGGTTGGCAGGTGGTCATGTCCCAGACCACCTCAACGCATGGTACAACATTCTTGATTGTGCCCCTATGATGAGAGTCCCGGCCATGTTGCCCATCACGGTAGCCCAGGGCCTGGCACCGAATGATGGCCGGGTTGCCGCTATCGTGTATGACGCTCTCTCCGCCCGCCGGCGCGCAGCGGGCCCCAAGCCCACGGCGCATGGGTCGTTACTGCGTGTCAGCTCTGCCATGCACTGCTCCCGTGAGATTGCCTTCGGCCACCTGGTGCCAGGCACCATCCCTTCCGGCCGCATCCTTCTCATTTTCGAGAATGGTACATGGTACCACACCACGATACAGCGAGTACTCACCGACACCCTAGGCGCAGCCGACGAAGTCAAGGTGGACTTCCAGCCGACCTACCCGGTATCGGGTTCGGCAGATGCGGTCTTTCGCGACGAAGACGGCCTGGTGGTGGTGGTCGAGATAAAGTCCATGAACCCCTACGCCTTCGCTTACGCATCCGGCAAGAGAACCCGTGCGGCCGGGCCCGGCCCGGAGCTGGCTCACGTCATCCAAGCCGCCATCTACGCCATCTCGCCCCAGCTGAACGCCACTTCGGTCCTGATCGTCTATGTGGATAAATCCTCCGCTGAGATGGCGTCGTGGCTGTTGGACCTTGATCTCAGCTACCCCACGTGGCTGGCGCTTGGGGACCGGACCCTGCGAGAGGCCGCTAGCACCGAGCTGGAACGCCTGGCCGGCATAGGGGCCCTTATCACGTCCGACCCAGCCATGTTGCCCAAGCGCTACATCCCCGGCACGGGCACCATCGAGGAGCCATTGTTCGACCGGGCCTGTCGCTGGTGCGATTACCGGGAGCTTTGTGCGACGCTACCCACGGGACGCACGGCGATGCCCAATGCCTGACGACTACTACGACGAAGCCGCTATATGGGACCTGCCAACACCCCGGCGCTATAATCTGCCACCCCCGGCCAAGCGCGATTGGGCCGACCGGGCCAACTGTCGGGGTGCCGACATCTCGATCTTCTACCCCAAGGGCCGCCTGTCGGTCCAGCGGAGCACCGTAACGCCACAAGCGGCCGCGCTCTGTCGAACCTGTGTGGTGCGGTCCGACTGCATCAGGGCATCCCTGGGGGTGTATGAGTATGGCTGCTGGGGCGGTCTCAGCGAAGCGCAGCGCAATGCGGCCCGTCTGGTCGCCCTGGAACGTCAAGCAGCACATAGCGCCCCCTCCGTCTAGAATAGAGGGTAATGACCACAACCGGCATAGACCTGTACTCTCCGTCGTCCCTGTCCCCTGCTCAGATCAAGGGGGCCGGGCATAGCTTCGTGATGTACTACATAGTCGGGGGTGATTCGGGCAAGTGGGCTGACGCTAGTCATGTACATGCGGCCCTGGCCGGGGGATTGGCCGTGGCGTTCAACTTCGAGAGCACCGCCAATCGCGCTCTGGACGGCGCCGCTGCTGGCAACTACGACGGCCTGGGGTGTCACGACCTGCTGAGACGCTGGATGGCTCCCGCCGGTGTGGCCGTCTACTTCGCCATCGACTTCGACCTAGCGCCCAGCGGTGCCACCGAGGTGGAGGCTTATGCCCGTGCCTTTGCCGCAGCGATGGAGCCCTACCGCACCGGTTGCTACGGCGGCATCTACGCCGCCTCAATGTTGCTGGATCGCAATGCGGTGGACCTGGCCTTCCAGACCGTTTCGTGGTCCGGCGGTCGGTGGGACCCACGTGCGGCTATCCGCCAGACCCAGGTAAACACGATACTGGACGGTGTGGGTATCGACCTTGACGAAGCGATGCGCGCGGACTTCGGCCAATGGTCCGTCGGCCCCCCGGCCATCGACCCGACGGTTACCCTGAAGGCCGACGTGCACGAGCTGGCCGCAGTAGCTGCCGCGGCCAAGACTTCCACTCCGGCCCAGGATAAGGCTCGCCTTGACTCCATCGAGGGTGGCATCGAGATGGCCCTGGCCGGAGCGGGCACCGGCGTGGCGCCAGCCACACACACCCTGATAACCCAAGATGCCACCGAGCTCGCAGCGGTTGGTGCGGCCGCCACCCCGACCAACACCATCGCCACCGAGCGTCGCATAGATTCCGTAGCCGCCACCCTGGCCGCTGACGCAGCACCGATACCGGCACCCGGACATCCCGTTCCCGAAGCATTGGAGGATTTCTTCATGGCAGTTACATCCGACCCTCAGTTGGCCGTCCGCTGGATGTACCGCATGGTACTGCATGACGACCTTGGAGACGACCCCACGTACCATCACGTGATGGACGCCATTGCCAAGGGGCAATCCCTGGGTTCGATCTTCCAGGCTATACAATCCAGCGACGAGGGCAAGCGTGCCCTTGCCGCCGAGCGAAAGCTGCTGGGCATATGA
>JBOGMI010000659.1:0-1801 GCA_050746645.1 Bryobacteraceae bacterium
AGCAGCGGAATTTTCTCGGTTTTTGTGAGAGCACACGCCCGTTAGCCTAACTGTCTAGTATGGAGACGGCGAAGTTCCGCTTCGTACTATTTATGGTCGACCCGCTTTTTGAACACCCGGAAGAAGACCTGCTTGAGCGCTATCTCCTGCGCCAGAGCGCAGAAGAAGAGATCGAGAGGGTAGAGTCGCACATCCTTGCGTGTGAGTCCTGCGTGACGCGATTGGAAAATCTGGAACTGGAGATTGCCGCCATGCGGCGGGCGCTCCTAGAGGTGGAAGCCAAGCAAGAGGCGCGTTCCGCGGCACCGGCCGTTGGAAAGACCAAGCACCGGTTCGTGCTTCCCACGTGGTCGTGGGCTGGGGCGGCGGCCGCTGTTGCCCTAGCCATCGCGTTGGTTCCGCAGTTGTTGCAGCACAACCAGCCAGCCGATTTCAGCCTCTCCGCCTATCGCGGGATGGAGACCGTGGTTGTGCCCGAGAACCGCCCGCTGCACCTGACGCTAAACGCCAACGATCTTCCGCAAGGCCCGGCAGGCGTCACTATAGTCGACGCCGACGGCAACCGGATCTGGAGCGGCCTGGGCCGGATCGAAAACCACCGCATCTCGGTCATGATCCCGCGGATCGCCCGGCCCGGCACGCACTTTGTGCGTCTCTACTCCCGTGCCGAAGAGGGCGCGCAGCCCGAACTGCTCCGAGAATTCTCGATCGACGTTAGATAGGGAATTTCGGCTTAGTTCGCAAACAGCTCTTCGAGACGGGATGCATCCAGAAGGCGCATCGCAAACTCGTCCAGCTCGGACTCGGAGAAGCTGGCAAGACGACCCTCTACCCAATTGGGGATGGCGCCAAATCGCTTTTCCATCTGCCGCCGGAGAATCTCCCGTTGGCCTTCCTGCCGACCTTCCTGCAAACCTTCCTGCAAACCTTCCTGCCGACCCTGCAGAATCGCAGGCCCAATGACTTCATGGCTGAGGATGTCGTTTAAAATGGGCATTTTCTGTGCCTCCTGTTGGACCGTCGGCGCCAGCCGCCTCAATCCCGAGATTACCAGAAACCGCGCAAGAATGGCGCTGCGCGCCGGTTCGTTCAATACGGTAATGCGTTCCAGAATGTGCCGGACGGCCTCGATCCGACTCTGCAATCGGGCGAGGATGGCCAGCACATTATCTTCAATGCGATCACTGTTCAGCAGGGCCTTGCCGTCGAGGTCGCGAAAGTCCGTAAGCGTAAACCGAAAAGCAAAGTCCGGATCGACGGGATCGGGTCCGTGTAAAGCCGCTGCCATGCGGAGCGGCGCCTCGCCCACATAAAGCACGATTTGAATGGGCAATTGCCGGAACTGGCGGTAGATGCCGATGGCGTATTCGATCATCCGCAACGGCATATCCTCGTCATTTGTGCTCTGCAGCTCGATATGAACCAACTGGCCGCCTGCGGTCGCTCCCAGAAGATCGGCGTGGCGTATCTGCACCTGCTTGAATTCGGCGTCCAACCAATGTGTGACTTCGACATGGCCGACAGCCTGACGAAGCACGGAACCCGAAGATGCTTGCAAGAGCAATTTCAGAGCAGCATCGTACTCGTACATAGGATGGCAGCAGAAGCTACCGAATGACCGAAGCAGATGCGGAAATGAAGGCTACCAGAGGAGCGGGAAAGATGCCTAGAAATAGCGTGCCGAGCGCCGCCGCCCACATGGCCACGTGTACGCCGGTTGCCGGCGGCCCGAGGGCTTCGACGGCCGGGCTGGGCTCGTGCATGTAGGCGGCCACCAGGAGTTTCAAATAGTAAAAGGCGG
>JBOGMI010000660.1:0-2473 GCA_050746645.1 Bryobacteraceae bacterium
ATTCAGGATGACCCACAGTTGCGCGATGCGTTCGCAGAAAGATTCTATGGCCCGCATCGGAGCGAGATGATGGCCATCGCAAAAGAAGCTGTGAAAGCCGGAGAATTGCCGGCGCGAACGGATCTGAAGTTCTTTCTCGATTCGCTGTTTGGCGCTTGCCTGGTGCGATTGATGATGCGGCACGAATCGATCCGCTGCTCCGACCTGGCGCAGTCGTTCGACCTGGCTGTAGCAGCGGCGAGGAGCTACTGGGGCGAGCAGTAGCAGCCTGCCTCGGCTATTTGGCCTCTGTGATACGCTTTCGCTCATGAGAGTTGGATGTTTTACTCCGGTACTTTCCGAGTTTCCCCTTGAAAAAGTTTTCGAAAAGCTGAAGAAGATCGGCATCGACACGGTCGAGCTCGGCACCGGCAATTATCCCGGCGATCCGCACTGCAAGCTTTCGATGCTCAGCAACGAAAAAGAGCTGAAAGAGTTCAAAAAGAAGATCGACGACCACGGATTTTCCATCAGCGCGCTGAGCTGTCACGGAAATGCGCTGCATCCCGATAAAGCCGTAGCTAAGGCTGCAGCCGATATCAGCAAACGGACCGTCGAACTGGCGGCGAAGCTCGGCGTCCCGGTCGTGATCGATTTTTCCGGCTGCCCCGGCGACAGCGAAAACGCGAAATACCCCAATTGGATGACTTGCCCCTGGCCCCCGGAATATCTTGAAATGCTGAAGTGGCAGTGGGAGGCCAAAGTAGCTCCGTATTGGATCGAGCATGGCAAGTTCGCCAAGAGCCACGGCGTGAAGATCGCTATCGAAATGCACCCTAACTTCGTTGTCTTCAGCCCGGAAACCATGCTGAAGCTCCGCGCGATCGCGGGAGACAACGTCGGCTGCAATTACGATCCCAGCCATATGTTCTGGCAGGGCATCGATCCGATTAAGGCCGTACGCGTGCTCGGCGACGCCATTTTCCACGTCCACGCCAAAGACACCCAGATCTACGATTACAATCTGCCGAAAACCGGCGTGCTTGACACCAAAACATACACCGACGAGCGCAACCGCGCCTGGATTTTCCGCTCCTGCGGCTACGGCCATCCCTACGGCTGGTGGAAAGAGTTCATCTCCACCTTGCGCATGTATGGCTACGATTACGTGCTCTCGATCGAACACGAAGACACCATCATGTCGCCCGACGAAGGGCTGACCAAAGCGGCGGAGTTTCTGAATCAGATTGTGATCCGCGAGCAACCCGCGGCGCCCTGGTGGGTCTAACGAATGTATGAGCAGCGACAAACCATTTCTCACGGATGTGAAGCAACTGCGCGCGCAAGCGCAGCAGTCGCTGGAGCATGGCCCGGTCACGCCCACCTACCAGGGGGACGTGAAGCAAACGATCGAGATTCTTCAGACCGTGCTCGCAACAGAAATTGTTTGCGTGCTGCGCTACACCCAAAATGCCATCGCCGCCGCCGGTATATCGAGCGAGAGCGTGAAAAAAGAATTCGAGCAGCACGCCGCTGAAGAGCAGGGGCACATGAAAGCCGTGGCCGAGCGCATCAACCAGCTTGGCGGCACGCCGAATTTCAACCCGGAAGGCTTAGCCACGCGGTCCGCTTCGCAGTATGCCGCCGGCGGCAATCTCATCGAAATGATCAAGGAAAACCTCATCGCCGAGCGCATCGCCTGCGACCACTATCGCGAGCTGATCCGTCACTTCGGCGACCGCGATCCCACCACCCGTGTGATGATGGAAGGTATTTTGACCAATGAAGAAGAGCATGCCGACGACATGCATGACCTGTTGGTATCCCACGAAGGCAGGCCCATGCTTCCCAACAACTGAAGCCTGACTTCTTTCTTTCGCAGCGCGCTTCCTAGCGCCGCGCCTCCTGGCGGTGTAGCGGATGTTTCTTATGCCGCCGCACATACCGTGCCAAGTGCAGCCGCGTGCTTTCGGGGCCGATGTGAATGTGCGGCGCGGTCGCTGCTCCCTTGATCGCGCAGCGAAACGCAAGATAAGGAATGTGGCGCTTTTCCAGATAGTGCCGCAGCCACACACCTTGCGGGCAATCGGGGTTTAAGCCAACATCCACGCGGCCGCGATGGTCCAAGCCAAGCCGGCGATGCAGCGCGGTTTCTCCTATGGCGGTGACGGGCAGGCGCTGGTGAAACTCTTTGTAGTAGGCGCGCCGGATGCTCCGCAATTCGCGCACGTGGAAATGCCCGTAGCCGTCGTAGCGGATCTCGGGCGTGAGCAGCGGTTCGGCGCCTGTTTTGTCCGCATCGGCGCCTTCGACGTCGGCCATCGCCGCAATCTCCTGCACTTTCTTGGCGCGTTCGTCGGCCAACTGCAAAATCCGCCGGCGTGTTGCCAGTTCCGCCTTCATGGCTGCCAATTTCGAACGCGGCACACGCCGCTTTCCGCGCAGCGCCCGCGCGCTCTCGATCCGTCTGACTTGGCGGTCCACGCGCCGGCGT
>JBOGMI010000661.1:0-1446 GCA_050746645.1 Bryobacteraceae bacterium
CCGCGAATTTTGTGCTTGCGCTCGATGCGGCGCACGGAGCCATCGTAAAGCTGAAGGACAAAAGAACAGGCCGTGAGTGGGCCACCTCAAAGCACCCGCTGGCTCTCTTCCGCTATCAAACATTCACCAGCGCGGATTTTGACCGCTTCCATACCCAGTACAACACCAAGAAATTCGCCGATAACGACTTCGGAAAGCCGGGAATGGAAAAGTTTCCAGTCGAAAGCCGCACCTGGGAACCGGTGTTGCAGGAATGCGGCTTTGAGGAGGAAGCAGGCGGATATCGCATTGTGGCCGACTTAAAGATGCCGGAGGTTCAGCCGCCGCTTGACAAGCTTGTAAGCTGGCCGAAACGGCTGATGCTGAAAATACGGCTTCCGCATCGGGAACGCGCGATTGATCTTACTCTCCAATGTTTCGACAAGCGGCCCAACCGTCTTGCCGAAGCGATGTGGCTTTCGTTTTCACCGGATGCGCCCGATCCAAATGGATGGCTGCTGGAAAAAGTGGGTCAGCCGATCTCGCCGCTCGATGTCATGGTCGATGGCAACCGGCATTTGCACGCCGTGACCAGGGATGTGGCGTATCGCGACCGCAACGGAAGCTTCACGCTGGAAACACTGGACGCGCCGCTGGTGGCTCCGGGACAACGGTCGCTCCTCAATTTCAATAACAACCAGCCCGACATGCGTGAGGGGGTGCACGTCAATCTGTACAACAATCTGTGGGGCACGGCGTTTCCGCAATGGTACGGACAGGACATGCGGTTCCGGTTTGCGATGAAGTTGTAAGTCAAGCCGGAATGCAAAAGCGATTTTCCGGTTGCCCGGGGATTTCGGTACGGAGTGCGAACAAGCTTCCGGCAAGCCGCTCTTCGGCGGGTGCGCCTCCGGCGGCAGTGGTTATGTACAGCGTTTTGTAATCGGTGCCGCCAAACGTGCAACTGGTGATATTCGTCACCGGCATCTCAACGATACGATCTATTTTTCCATCGGGAGAAATGCGAACGATACACTTTCCCGAAAAGCGGCAATTCCATAGATATCCGTCGCGGTCTGTAACCGAGCCATCCGGCAAACCGCGCGGAAAATCGGAGAACCAGACACGTTCCGCATGGATCTTGCCCGTTTCGCGATCATAATCGTAAGCATAGATATCGTTCGCAAGCGTATCCGCGAAGTAAAAAACTTTTTGATCGGGACTCCAGGCGAACGTATTGGAAATGCCGATACCGCGCTTCCATTCGCTGATGGCGCCGTCCGGATCGATGCGAAAGAGAACGCCGTCCGAGCCGCCTGCTTCCAAGGAGCTGCCGTCGACTCTCACATTGTTCCGCATGGAACCAACCCAAAGAGATCCACGCGGATCCGCGCGCCCGTCGTTCAGGCGCACCGCAGGCCATCCGTTCAAATGAAAACCGTGATCCCGTCTCCGGTCCGAATGCGG
>JBOGMI010000662.1:0-5163 GCA_050746645.1 Bryobacteraceae bacterium
TATCAGTTTCCGGATCTTGCGATCGGCCTCTATAAGGTCGCGGCGCAAAAAACAGGATTTGCCACCGCAGTGGCGCCGAGTGTCCGGCTTGTGGTTGGCGCACGGCAGCAAGTGAATCTGAAGCTGCAGTTGGGGAAAACCTCCCAAACTGTGGAGGTCACTGCGGCCGCACCGCTGGTTGCAACCGAGATGACTTCTCATGGTCAGGTCATTAATTCCGTCCAAATTCTCCAGCTTCCTCTAAACGATCGCGACCCTGCTAGACTCGCTCTTCTCTCAACTGGCGTCGTGGTTTCCGCCGAAAACATGGGCGATTTGTCCTCCGGCAGGCGTGAAGGAGCATTCAATATAAATGGCCTCCGGAGCGACACCAATAATTACATATTGGATGACGTGGATAACAACGAAATGGGAACCAGTAACCAGGGCTATTCTTATCAGGTGGTTCAGCTCTCACCGGACGCTTTGGCGGAATACAAGGTGGAAACAAATAACTTTACTGCTCAGGAGGGCCGCGCCGGCGGAGCAGTGATCAGGGAAGTGTCAAAAAGCGGCACCAATCAATTTCGAGGCAGCCTGTGGGAATTCAACCGCAACACGGATTTCGACGCTGCCGGCTTTTTTGCCAAACCAGGAGCGAAGCCCCAATTGAATCGAAACCAGTTTGGCGGCACATTTGGCGGCCCCATTATCCGCAACCGGGCCTTCTTTTTTGCGGACGCCGAGATTTTCCGGCAGGTTACGACCTCGGACGATTTCTCCACCATTCCCACTCTCGATGACAGGCTCGGTATCTTCAGTGTGCCGGTGAGAAATCCGCTCACCGGAGAGGTCTTCCCGGCGAATACGCCGATTCCCGCGAATGCGATGAGCCCGTTCGCGGCACAGGTACTTTCGTATCTTCCAGCGCCCAACGAGGGAAACGGCGGCCGGGCGAACAATCTTTTTACTCTGGCCAAAAATTCCCAGATGGCCCATCACGAAGATTTACGGCTCGATTACAGCGCGAGCAATAACCTCAAGCTCTTTGCGCGGCTGAGCAATCGGCGCGCGCTCATCTATAACGGCCCCGGAATTCCCGGCCTTGCGGGAGGCAACAGCAACGGGCACGTCCATGTGTTCAATAAAGCATTGGCGACCGGTGCAACGTGGATCTTGAGCCCCACGTCGCTGCTGGCCTTCCATTTTGGCTTTGACACAACACAGGGCGGCAAGGTTCCTGTAGCTTCGGGGGGGCCGAGCATGCTCGCTCTGTTCGGAATCACCGGATTGCCGACCGATCCCAAGGTGACAGGCGGACTGACAGCGCAAAGCATCTCCGGATTCAGCCAGCTCGGAAGGCAGCCAACAAACCCTCAGTTCCAGAATCCTCTGCTCTATGACCCCAAAGTGGATTACACGCTGATCCACGGCTCCCACACGATTCAAGCGGGCTATGAGTTTCAAGGAATTCATACGGAAGTGGCGGACCTGAACACGATTTACGGCGAGGATACCTACAGCGGACAATTCAGCAAGCTTGCGGGAGGAAACGGGCCCTCCGCAACTTATAATTTCGCCGATTTTCTGTTTGGTCTTAGAAATCAATATCAGCTTGAGACCTACTACATTCCGCAGATGCGTCAGCGAATGCAGTTCGCCTATATCCAGGACGCCTGGAAAGCCACAACCAAGCTTACTCTAAATTACGGGCTGCGTTATGAGTATGCAACTCCGCTTTGGGAAGCGAATAATAAGTTGAGTAACTTCGACCCGGCGACCAACAGCATCGTCCTGGCGAAGCCCGGATCCATGTTCGATCGCTCAACCATTCATCCGGATTACAAGGACTTTGCACCGCGGTTTGGATTTGCCTATGCCTTGAATCAGAAAACGGTCATCCGAAGCAGCTACGGGATCTTTTACAATCACCTGGCGCGCGTGGGATCCGGAAATATTCTTGCACTCAACGGTCCGCAGATGGTTCAGGCGACGATCGTGCAAACACCCGGAGAGCCTGGATTCCGAACTACGGACGAGGGCTACCCGGCGGGGCTGACCGATCCCAGTAACTTCGACCCGGCAACCTCCACCATGGAGGCGCTCGATATGAACAAGCGCGCGACCATGGTCCAACAATGGTTTTTCGGCATCCAGCGGCAGTTGGACCCGAATTCGGTCTTGGATATCTCGTACGTGGGAAATCACGCGGTAAGGCTGCTGATGTTTGTTGACGAAAACCAGGCGCTGCCGAATCCGCCCGGGGAAAACATTCCGCTGAACGGCCGGCGCTTTTTGTATCCAGGCTTCTCGGCCATCTCCGCGGGGCTTCCGGTCGGTTTGTCGAAGTATAATGCCCTGCAAGCCAAATTTGAACACCGCTGGTCGGGGGGACTGTATTTTCTGGATTCCTTTACCTGGTCGCACGCACTCGACAACAGCACGCTGGCTCTTGAGAACCCCAACGATACGACCGCGAAGCCTCAGAATTATTTCGATCTTGCGGCCGAGTATGCCTCCTCGATCTACAACATGCCATTGGTGAACAGCATGAGCGTGGTCTGGGCGATTCCGGCGGGCCGGGGACACCGCTTTGGCGCTCACATGCCGGCGGTTCTGGACGGGATCCTCGGAGGCTGGCAGATCAGCGTCATCGGCAGCGCGCACAGCGGCCAGCCGGTGAACCTTGAATACATACCATCGTCTGCCTTCCAGGTGAGTGCGAGTCTGCCTAGCTGGTTGGGCGGTGTGCAGATGCGCCCGAATGTGACCGGGCCCGTGCAGGGCGCGAATCCCTCCATCCACGATTACTTCTTAAAACAGAACATTCAGATTCCAACCGATCCCAGCCAGCCTTTCGGGAGTGCGGGAAGGAATCTCGGCGTTGCGCCCGGCTATGTCGATTTCGATGCCGGTATTCTCAAGACTTTCGTGCTGCCGTACCGGGAAACGCACCTGCAATTTCGCGCGGAATTTTTCAATACCTTAAATCACACGAACTTTACTGCGCCGAACGGAGACGTCTCGAGCGCAGCTTTCGGGACGGTCACAAGCACCTTCGACCCGCGGCAGATTCAGCTCGGCCTGAAACTTTCTTTCTAAGCGCGGCGGCACGCAGCTCGCCGGCATGTGGCATCCTTGGAGAAGTTTTCAGCAGACAATGGACAGACAATTTTGCGGCGAGCTGATCTCCGAGGCGGTCGCCGTCTTCATCATCATCAGTTTCGGCGATTCGGCTTCGGGGATGTATTTTCTTTACAATCCCGGCCCCTACCAGCACGCCTATTGGGGCGTCTGCATCGCCTGGGGATTGGGCGTCAGCATGGCGATCTATGCTACCGGAGCGATTTCGGGAACGCACGCCAATCCGGCCGTGACGCTGGGGCTCGCGATGTACCGCAAATTTCCCTGGAAAAAAGTTGTGCCCTACTGCATTGCGCAGGTCGTTGGCGGCTTTGTGGGCGCGGCGCTGGTCTATGCGCTCTTTCAACCCGTCATTGACCACTTCAATGCGACGAATCACCTGACCCGTGCCGCCGGAGGCGCGGCCGGGGTGTTCTTCACCCATCCAGGTCTCGCTGTCACTCCGTTCCATGCCTTTACCGACGAGATCATCCTGACCGCCTTCCTGCTCTTCGGTATCTTTGCCATCACCGAGCAATACAATGAAATGGCGCCCATGCCCAATTCAAGCGCGCTGATTATCGGGCTGCTGATCGCCGTGATCGGCGCGTCGATGGGTTATCTGGAAGCGTGGGCGATCAATCCGGCGCGCGATTTCGGACCGCGCCTTTTTGCCTTTTTCACCGGCTGGGGGTCCGCCGCTATCCCGGCGCCTGGGAATTTCTGGTGGGTGCCGATTGCCGGGCCTCTCATAGGAGGCGCGGCAGGAGCAACCGCCTACCAGGTCCTGATTCATCCTTTTCTCCCGGCTCGCAGACAAAACCGCGTACTCGAACAGCAGCCCAACACTACTTCTTCTATGGAGCTTTGACCAAATGAAATCGGAGAACTGTATGCGATGCCTTCAATGGGGAGTCGTGCTCGGCATGTTTGTGGCGCCCTCGCTCCTCCGGGCAGAAAGCCCGGCCAGGGCGGCCGCTCACTCAATGAACATCCCCAATCAGGAGGTACGCATCACTCCGCTGTCCGTTCCGGGGTCCAAGTTTCAGTCGCTGAATCCCGGATTGAAGGATTTTCCGAAATACACCGTGGGAAGTGCCGTCACAACTGCCGTCAGCCCGGATGGAAAAACGCTTCTGGTCCTGACCTCCGGTTACAACGTGCTGTTTAGCAGCACCGGCAAGCGCCTCCCCAAAGCCTCGACGCAGTTTGTCTTTGTCTTCGATATCGCGCATGGCGCGCCGGTGCGGAAACAGGCGATCGCGGTCCCCAATACGTACTGCGGCATCGTGTTCGATCCGGATGGAAAGACGTTTTATGTCTCCGGCGGCGTGGATGACAATGTTCATATTTTTGACTTAGGCTCGGATGGTTGGGCGGAGCGCGCGGGAAGCCCGGTTGCGCTAGGCCACGGCCGCAAGGGGATCGGAATCAACGTGAAGCCTCAGGCGGCGGGTATTGCGATTACCTCCAACGGCGGGCAGATCGTGATCGCCAACTACGGCAACGACTCCATCTCGGTGCTCACCAAAGCACCTGAGAACGTCTGGGAGAAAACCGGCGAGTTAGATTTGCGCCCCGGAAAAATCAATCCCGCCGACCATGGCGTCCCCGGGGGGGAATACCCGTTCTGGGTGGTCATTAAGGGGGACCATACAGCGTATGTCTCCAGTCTGCGTGATCGTGAAATCGATGTCGTCGCACTGGGACAGGAGCCAAAGCTCACGGCGCGGATTCGTTTGCGCGGCCAGCCGAATAAAATGTGCCTGAACTCGGACGGGAGCAGGCTTTATGTAGCTCAGGACGAATCGGATTCGATTGCCGTGATCGACACCGCCAAGAACCAGCTTGTCAATAACATTTTCGCGGGAGGGCCTGCGGAATTCTCGCTGTTTTCCTCGCAGGAGACGGGAAATAACACAAATGACGTGACTCTGTCGCGCGATGGTAAGTATCTGTATGTGACCAACGGTACTGCGAACGACGTGGCTGTGATTAGCCTGGAGGACGACAAAGTTATTGGGCTGATCCCAACCGGTTTGTATCCGGATTCGGTGAGTT
>JBOGMI010000663.1:0-2887 GCA_050746645.1 Bryobacteraceae bacterium
GCGGCGCGCGCAATTGCGTCTTCATAACTGGAGGAGGGTTCGAATTCACTAGGCGGCAGAGGCATCGCAGTCATTAGATTACGTGGTCGAGGAAAATGGGAACGCGTGGGATAATCGAGTTGTGAGCGATTCCGGCAGAATATCGGTTCCCACAACAGCGGATGCGGATAAATTCGAGATCAGTCAGCCGCCCGAGTTGTTCTCGCGCGTCGATTTCGACGAGAACGAGCCTTATCGCGACAGCATCGTTTTCACCACCCTGGACAACGCGCTGAACTGGGCGCGCAAAAACTCGCTATGGCCGATGTCCTTCGGCCTTGCCTGCTGCGCCATCGAGATGATGTCCATGATCGCGTCGCGTTACGACATCTCACGTTTCGGCGCGGAGGTGCTTCGCGGATCGCCGCGGCAATCGGACCTGATTATCATCGCTGGCCGCGTGTCGCAGAAGATGGCGCCGGTCATCCGCCAGCTTTATCGCCAGATGCCGGAACCGAAGTGGGCGATTTCGATGGGCGCCTGCGCCACGTCCACCGGCGTATTCAGCAATTACGCCCTAGTGCCGGTGAACCAGGTGATTCCAATCGACGTCTATGTCCCCGGCTGCCCGCCGCGGCCCGAGCAGTTGATCTATTCGATTCTGCTGCTGCAAAAAAAGATCCAGGCCGAGCGCGGCTCGGTGAAGAAGACGCTGAATCTAGGGTAGAGCTAGCCTCCGCCCTGGCGAAGAAGCCAGAGGGTGTGTTGCGACCTGCGCGCCGCAGTGGCAGATATGGCTCTCGTGGTTTTTCTTCGAGGTGTCAACGTTGGCGGACACAAGACATTTCGCCCGAGCCTTCTTGCAAGAGAGCTGAGCGACTATGACGTTGTCAACGTAGGGGCCGCGGGAACGTTTATTGTTAGGAAACCAGGATCTCGAGCGAAGTTCCGTACTGAACTGCTCCGCAAACTGCCGTTCGCAACGGAGGTTATGCTCTGTGACGGTCGTGAGCTCACCCGCCTGGAGAGTGAGAACCCGTTTGGAGCCGAGCCGCCCCGCCCCGATATCGTTCGATTCGTGAGTATCCTGTCGAGATCCGGCCATAGGCCAGTAGACATTCCATTCACACTTCCGTCGAGCAGCGATTGGTACGTGCGAGTGATTGCGTCGAAAAACCGATTCGTCTTTGGAGAATACCGTCGCCACATGAGGACCATCAGTTATCTTGGGCAGATCGAGAAGCTGCTCGGTGCGCCGGCGACCACACGCAACTGGAACACAATTCTTGCAATTGCGCGGATTTTGAAAAATCGCAAAAGGCTACCGCTTTAGCGGATCTTCCACCCAGGGCGGTGTCGCCTCTACCAATTTGCCCAGCGCGGGGTCGAGCCGTTCAAGCGCTTGCTTCATTTCCCAGGCTACTTTGCGATAAGAAAAGTGGCCTTTCACTCCGCTGCGCAGACGAGCGATATATTCCAGTTCGGCAAAATCCATCTTGAAGAGAAAGCGCGAACGCGAGGCGAACGGCAGCAGATATTGCGCGGCGGGCTGAGGCAGGCGCCCGATAGCCGACCCGATTTCGGCGAATGCCTTTTCGAAAATCGGCGCGGCGATTTCCGGTATCTCGAATCCGAGCTTGTGCGTGTACTCCTGGCGGAACTGCTGGCAGCGCCGATGGCGGTGCAGATCGCGATAGGCGCCAATATCCATGACGAAATCGAAAACAAAGGGAGCGCTGCGAAATGAGCGCGGCAGTTCGTCGCGGGAGGTTCGCTTTCCCAGGGCTACTTCGAAAAGCTCGCCGCGTTCGGCGGCGGACCAGCTTCGCGTTGTCTCGTAAAGTTCGCGATACGGGCGGGTAGTTACCGGGTAGAGGAGCGTCGCGCAGATATCGGCAACTAAGTCGGAGGGTTGAATCAGATCTACGGCGGAAGCGGCTTTCGTTTCGCTTGCCGGCAACCGGTCGGCGGCCCACTCGGTCAAATCCGCGCGCACGGTTGCAGCATAACCATCGCCCTCGGCATGGCGCGCGAGAGTAGGAGCAATCGGCTCCGCAGGTTGATGCTCGTCCCATAAGCATTGGGGAGGCGCGGCGCAGGCGGCAGCGAGCTCTTCGGCGATCTCGCGGACTTCCTGGAACGGAGTTGCCTTCAAGCGGCGGATCTGTTTTTCGAGCGTGCGGATGCTGGTCACCTGCCCGACTCCGGTTGGAATGCCAAAGGGCAGCAAGTAGCGCGCGATATCGAATGCTCGCGCCGCGATATTGCGCCGGTAAGCCTCCGGCTTCATCGCTTCCGGGCGCGGCAACTGCTCCTGCAAGTGGGCGGAAGCGCGCTCGTGTACCGCATGGTAGGCGTGCAGCAGTTTTTCTGCTGCTTCACGATACATGGCCGCTTCTTCAGCGGTCAATTCCGGCGGCACGATCGGAGCGGCACGCGAAAAATCCTGGTAACGCGAGCTGCGCGCCTGCCCGTCCCAAAGCTGCTCGTCTTCAATTTCGGTGGCGGCGATCTCGGAGATCCCTTCGAAACAGACGGTCAGATGGCCGAGATCGGCGATGGAGGCATGGCCGTACTGGAAATAAAAGCTCTCGAGGAATTTCGCCGAATCGTGCGTGCGCACCCAGGCCAGCGAATCGGCGACGGAATCGGGCGAGCGGCTGTAGCGCGCCAGCGCATATGCGCTTTTTTCCGGCGGCATGGGGGCAACGGTCAGCACTCTGCGGGGCAGACCATCAGTTTTTGCGGTCTGCCGGTTTTCAGCCTCAGAGACAGACGACAAATGGGAGGGCATGAACCCGCTATGATAGCGGATTCCCATGCAATTGAAGATCAAGAAACTGCACGCCGCCGCGCACCTGCCCGAATACGCGCACGGACCGGAAGAAGACGCCGGTCTGGACCTGCG
>JBOGMI010000664.1:0-1671 GCA_050746645.1 Bryobacteraceae bacterium
GTGGTACTGTTTGCCGGAGTCACGGATTGGCTCGACGGTTTTACCGCCCGGCGCCTCGGCGTCACCGGAAAAACCGGAGCGATCCTGGACCCGCTTGCCGATAAGTCCCTCCTGGTTCTGCTATTCCTCGTGCTCGGTGCGATCGGGCGTATTCCGCTGTGGATGGTTGGGCTCGCGGTGGCGCGCGACTTGGTCATCATTACCGGCGCAATGCTTCTGCGCAATCTCCGCGGGGTGCGCCGCTTTGCGCCCTCTGTACTAGGCAAGGTGACCACATTCTTCCAGATCATCCTGGTTCTGATGGTGCTGGTACATGCGGCCTACCCGGATCAGTTCAACGGCTGGCTAGCGCTGGCCGCTCTTGCGCTTAGCGCCTTCTTTACGATCATGAGCGGCGCCGACTACATCCGCCGCGGCCTCATTATGGCCCGCCGCCACGCCCCCACGCGCCAGTAGTCAGACTCCGTGATAGATTCGGAGTTGGGGACGCTTGGATGCATGAAAAATGCCGTTATTGGTGAACAGCGAGTATGTCGGCGATGAGCTGATTCGAAGCCAAGCGGAAGCGATCTCGGGGCAAATCGCAGGCGAGAATCTCGGGGAAGACGAACTAAGTTTGCAAATGCGCGTCTGGGAATGCGCCCGCGAGATGGTCATAAACCGTGTTCTGCTGAAGCAGGCGGCGCTGGCGGCAACGGCTCCTGTTCCCGGCGACGAACTGGAAGCGATTGTCGAGAGGGTTCGGGCGCAATCGCCGGCTGAATCCGGAGGTGTTTTTCTGGGGCCGGACGAGGAGCTGCGCAAGGCGATTGAAACGGATCTGCGGGTGGAGCGGTATCTCGCGCAAATCACCGCCGATGCGCCGCGGCCCAAGAACAGCGAGGTTGCCGGCCATTACCGCAAGCATCGTGAGTTGTTTCGCCATGCGGAATTGGTCCATGCCGTGCAGATCGTAAAGAACATCGATGAGACGACCGACGAAGCGGCAGCGCGCGCCCGGATCGAGGAAGCGGCTCGCGCGATCGAACTAGGCATGCCGTTTGCAGAGGCCGCGGATCGATTCTCCGACTGCCCGGGCCGGGGCGGCGATCTGGGATTTTTCGGCCGCGGCGAGATGGTGGAAGAGTTCGAAGCGGTGGTTTTCTCCCTGCGCGCGGGAGAGATGAGCGGGATTTTCCGCACGCCGTTTGGGTTCCATATCGCCAAGCTGCATGAGAGGCGCTCCGAAGGGATTCGGGCGCTGCATGAGGTCCGCGGAGAGATCGAAACGGCAATCATGAATGCAAAGAAGCGCAGAATCGCCGAGGAGCTTGTAGAAAAGCTTCGCGAAAGCGCCGAGATCAGACGAGTGAGCAGCCGCGATGAAGCGCGAGTTTGAAGCATTCGCCGAAGCCGGTGTGGTTCATCCCTGCTGCGCACCCACCAAAGCGCGCGCCCAGCGGCTGGCCGACTCGCGGCGCGCCTCGGCCGAACGTGTTCGAACCGCCTCCGGCTCCGTAGCCGATATGGTTCGGCTGGATGGTGGTGCCTTTTTGATGGGCACTGACAGCGCGGAAGGATTTCCCGCCGATGGCGAAGGTCCGATACGCGAAGTGTCGCTCGATGCGTTTTATATCGATCTTTATCCGGTCACGAATGCGAAATTCGCCGAGTTCGCCGCGGCGACGGGCT
>JBOGMI010000665.1:0-2919 GCA_050746645.1 Bryobacteraceae bacterium
TTCGTTGGCGGTGGTTTGGATCTCCAGACTTGAGCCGGGTTAGTTGTGGAAAACGCCGCTCTCATTCTTTTCAGCCTTCTGTGTAGTCGGCTTTGGTTTTTTTGAATCGTGGAACTGTAAGGGACGGGATGCGCGTTTCTCGTCAAAGTGATTTCGAGACAGACTTCTGAGACTCTGGCGCGCCTGATTGTATTTGGGGGCGCACGTCGTCGCAAAACTTACCCTTTGTGGAACACCAGTGCTTTCTTCGCATTCCAGCTTTTTTGCATTCTCCGCTTGACTCCGTACCTAGGTACTGGGTTTACACTGACAACAGCAATGAAAAAGCTGACGATTGGCGGGCTAGCACGACTCGGCGGTGTCAATCTTGAAACCGTTCGATATTACGAGCGCCGGGGCCTGCTTCCGAAACCGCCACGGACACAAGCGGGTTACCGTCAATTTCCACCTGACACGGCAGAACGGCTGCGCTTCATCAAACGAGCTCAGGAATTGGGCTTTTCGCTTGAGGAGGTCGGCGAGCTTCTGGCCCTGCAAATCGAGCCGGAACAAAACCGGGCTGACGTTCGCGCGCGCGCCGAAGCGAAGATTGCTGATATCGAGAGCAAAATGAAAACCCTCGCCGCGATGAAAAAAACGCTCCGTGGTCTGGTCGATCAGTGCGAGCAATGCGAGTCCGCTGAATGCCCGATTTTGGCAAGTCTGGAGAATTCAACACAATGACGACGTTCAAGCAAACAATGGCGGCGGTGCCCGGTATTGGGGTGTCGCTGCTGCCGAAATTGATGTGCCCGGCCTGTTGGCCTGCCTACGCGGGCATTGTGTCTGCGCTCGGTCTTGGCTTTCTAATCTCGGCAAAGTATCTGCTGCCACTGACGGTCGGTTTCCTCGCCATTACTGCGTTAGCTCTCGGATATCACGCTTCGCGGCGTCACGGTTATGGCCCTTTGTGGTTGGGCGTTGTCGCGGCCGCGGTGATTCTTGTCGGGAAGTTTTATTTCGATGCAATGGAAGCAACGTATACCGGGGTCGGGATTCTCATTGTTGCGTCGGTCTGGAATAGTTGGCCGCGCCGTGCGGCTGCCGCTCCTCCCTGCTGCGTTCCGGCAGGAGCGGGCTTTAACCAAAGGAACCAGCAAGGAGAATGACATCATGAAACACAAAATTGAAATCTTTAGCGCCGGTTGCAAAACCTGCAAGGACACTATCGCAACAGTCAAAAAGCTGGCTGGCTCGGACGACGAGGTAATCGTTCATGACATGCAACATGAAGAGATTGCTAGCCGGGCCGCGCAGTATGGCGTCCGCAGCGTGCCTGCGGTCGTGATTAATGGCAGGCTGGCCGGTTGCTGTGCAGGCCGGGGGGTCGAGGAGAACGTGTTGCGCGAAGCTCTGCGCTAATTCGAAGCCGGCCCCAACATTCCTGAAATGCCCGGCCCTCGGACCGGGCATTTTGTTTTTCCAGCAGCGTTGCACAAAGGACCTTTGTGAGATGAGGGTCATGCGCTTTCGCAGAAGTTCGGCGGTCGCGACGGAATCTGAACGGCCCCACCCGCGACGCACTTGGACGAAATGTCGGCGTTCCGCTGAACTGAACTCGCGGCCGCTTGTTGGCATCACATCCGCGTTATGCGCCTTATACGATTGCTACTCAAGGGGTACGGCGCCGTCGGCGCATTGCGTTCGCAAAGCAATTGGCTAGAGCGCTGGTTCGAATTCGGAAACGGCGTGCGCTCCGGTCTGGCTCGTAATGTGATATGTCGTAATGCGCACTATGCCATGCAGACCACAACTCGGAACATCGTCAGATCCGGAAATGCTGATTCTTACCGCCGTTTCGCAGACGGTTCGGTCGGGCTCCATCATCCCCGCAGAAATTGGGGACAGGCAACGAATTTCCGCAAGGAACTGATGCTCGTTTTCAGAGCATTAGGTGCAGAAATTCGAAGCCAGTCCCCAATTTCTGTACCGAGTGTGCGGAGTGGGCGTGCGGAATGAGAGGGGGCGGGGTTGTAACGCGCTGGATCCAGAGGCAAAAGAAAATTTGGCAAAGGTGAGCGAACTCAAGACAGAGTGAAGGTGACCGACGGGCGGGTGCCGATTGGCGGATGCGCCTTAGAAGCATCGAAATAGTGATTCTGGCCCTCGTCCTCGTACTCGCTGGTTACTGACAGGCCCACTGCGGAGAGCAGGCGGCGGTACTCCGGTGTGCCAAGGGAGCGTGATTCCAATCCCGTCATCGCATCGTTCCACACCACGGGTTCCGCAGGGGATGTAAAGAGTAGCCGGCCACCTGGCACCAATATCCCGGCGATGCCTTGGATCAAGCGTTGCTGGTCTTCGGCGGAGAGCAAAAACATGAGCCCCCATGCCAGGACTCCAGGCCCGCACCTGATGCACCCCGATCCCGGTATCGCGGCTAAGTCAAGTCGGATGGATAAAGGTCTTGCTCGTTAGAAACCAATGGCGCAGCCGGTAATCCTCTCTCACAGCCAGGAATGACGAATTACAGATCCGAGATTCCTTTCCTTAATATCTCGGTCAACTCTTCGGGCGATTTTTCCGGCTGGGCGGGAATTACTTCGCCGACATCGACTTCGATCTTGCCGGAGCGGAACCAATTGCCGTGCTGCTTATTCTTGTGGGCTTGCGCTAGTTCTCCCAAGCCTTTCAAGCGCACGGGCAAGGCGGGCACACCGAGATCTTTCCATAGCAGCCCCGAGCCGCGCATGAAGGGCAACAGCTTCTCGCTCCAGGAGCGCTCGCCTTCGGGAAACACCAGAACGTTGTAGCCGCGGTCGATGGCTTCGCCCGCGTGGCGAAAACTGCGCCGGAACCCGCTGTGCTGCGGCAATGGGAACACATTGTACAAGCCGGTGATCAGCAGGTAGGCGCCCGGCCCCAGCAGATCCAGAATCC
>JBOGMI010000666.1:0-1702 GCA_050746645.1 Bryobacteraceae bacterium
TTTCGCCTTTCTTCACCTGCTCGGGAGATTTCGGCTCGAGCGCAAAGCATTGGTTCTGGAAGCGCAGGGCGCGATTGGCGAGCCAGGTGTGTTCGGCCATTTTGACGACCAGCTCGATTTCGGCCTGGCCGACGGGTTGTTCATCTTCCATGAGCTGGTTCAGGAAGGCGTCGAACTCTTCCTGCTTCTCGAGTTGCGGGAGGACGCGGAACTTGGCGCAGAGGCCGTGCTTGACGCCATTCTGTGCGACTTTGGCCTTGGTCTCAGCGGATTTGGGGCCAGTGGATTTCTGAGAGTTGCGGCGATTGGCCGCGATTTGTTTGGCGGTTGCCATAGTTAAGCTCGCTTACGCTTCCGGCTCAGTTTCAACATTGAGTGTGCGGGGGCAACGTGCGGAATGTGCGGTGTTAAAGCTGTAAGCTACTGGATCTAAAGGCGAAGAGATTTGGAAAGACAGAAGTGAATGGAGTGCGAGCCTATCTGGTTGTCTCTAGCCGGATGGTTAGGCTTTGTGGGACTAGTTTCAAGAACTGGCCGAGCACGGACTTGCTGAACGCGGGCTGGTTCCGGCTAGCGTAAAGCCGGGAGAGCGCTTCATAAGGGCGGTAATCGTAGGGATCATCTTGAATGCTCTTGCGCAGCGAAGAAATGGCGGCAGCGGGATCGCCGGCGGCGTTTTGCGCCACGCCTAAGTCGAGCCAGTACTCGGCGCTGGCGGGATTTGCTTTCGCGGCGCGGTCGAAAAAGGCCACGGCCTTCCGTGCTTGCCCACTGCCGAGCAGCATGTAACCAAGGGCCGCCTGAACCGGCGCGTCGTGGTCCGCATGAGTGAGATGGGAGAGCAGATCGTAGGCGAGCTCGAAATCGTGTCCGGATTGCTTCTGCTTGGCCACATGGAAATAGGCCAGCCCGAGATTGCGGCTGGCAACTGCTGGCGGCGGCTCGTGCCACGCCACCATGGTGACCGGGCCGCTTGCCGTCTCCTGCTTGGGACGCTTCAGGAGCCGGTGATCGGTGATGGTCGCATGGGCGATATCGGAAGCTTTGAGCCGCGGCATGTGGCAAGAGACGCAATCGGTCTCGCTTGCCGTATGCGAGCGCGCCAGTTCCACTCGCGAATGGCAGGACTCGCAAACGCGGCGGATCTGCGCTTTTCTGTCTCTAACGGGCGGACCGTGCGGGTTGTGGCAACTGCCGCACCAGAGCTTGCCGCCGCTGGCGCGCACGCACATGCTCCCGGCAAGCTGCTCGGCCTGGCTGACGGCGGCCGAGGTGGCGGGCCGGCCGTCGGCGGTGCGGTAGACATAAAGCGTTTCGGCAGTTTCCAAAGGCTCACCGGGGCGGAAATCCCACCAGGTTTTGCCCGGATTGAGCACCGCCGTGGCGCCTTCCAAATGGCATTGTTCGCAAACACTATCGCGCTCGCGGCGCGGAAGTCTGGCCGGATTGACAATGCTGCCGGGAACCGGATCGCGCAGATGATTCGCGCTCGGCCCATGGCAGCGTTCGCACGAGAGCGGTTGGACCGCCGGGCGCACTCTCGGCGACACGCTCGCTCCGGCATGACAGTGGAGACAGCCGGAGCCTACCGCGCGGCTGAAATCCAGCGTCCGCTCGGTTTCATAGCCGGGCGACACGCCCCAGGCATGGCGGTGCGTGAAATAGGAGGCCGGAGATTGAAAGAGATGACCGTCGAGATCGA
>JBOGMI010000667.1:0-7070 GCA_050746645.1 Bryobacteraceae bacterium
TGCGTCCAACTCACCGCGCGGCGGGCGATCACCTGGTTCAAAAACACCGTCGTCGAAAAGACGTTCGCATTGGCCGGCCGCCCCAGAATGCCCGCAAAGCGCGCCTGCTGCCGTTCCACATGCTCCAAATTGGCCCGGCTGGAGGCCATCGTGGAACGCAGTTGGGAAGCCTGCGCCCGCTCGTGCAAAATCAGCGCCGTGAGCACCAGTAAACAGCACACCAGCGCCGCGCAAACCGCGGCCAGGCCGATATTTGCCGCCCGCTCGCGGCGGAACGGCTGCGTCGCGAGGTTCATCTTCGTGGGATCGAGACGGCTCATGCGGCGTACTGCTCCAAAAGCCCGAAAAGCCCCGCATTCTGCTGCGCCGGCGCGCCAAACCGCGAGCGCAAAACTTCATAGGGAAGCTGAAATTCTTCTTCCACGAGTCTTCCGAGCGAATCGGTTTCCGCGCCAAATCCGCAAAGCAGCAGCCGTGCGGCAGGCTGGCCCACCTGGTCTTCGGCATAAGCGATCGTCTGCTGCAACAGCGAGAGCACGGTGCCCGCTGCGAGCCCGTCTTCCTCCTCGCCCGAAATATCGATGCAACGCACCAGCCGCACCAGCCCCTGCTCCAGCAGCAGAACTGTCAGCGTGGTCTCTGCCGCCTTCGCCAGCACGGTCAAGCCGCGCTCGCCCGCCGGGCATAGCGGCAGCGCCGCCAGCGAAGACGGCGTGACCAACCCAACGCGATAGCCCGCACTGGTGAAGATCGCCTCGTATTCCTCCAGAATCGGCCGCGCGATCGCTACCGCCAATACCTCGAGGCGCTTCGGTTCCTGCAACTGAACGGCATAGGAGACCTGCGCTTCGTCGATCGGGAACGGCACGCTCTTACGCAAGCGGAACCGAACCAGCGCCGCCCGTTCGGCCTGCCCCGAAGGAAATTCTTCAAAATCGAGAATGGTCATGCGCACGGCATAGTCCGGAATCACCAGCGCCGCTCCGCCTCGCAGCTTCGGCAGCAGTTCGGCATAGGTTTGCGGCTTGAGCAGATTCGGCGCACTCGGTGAAGCGGTGAGCCCATGCTCGGCGAGCCGCTCCAGCTTGGGTTGCGCCGGATGCCGCGGCGACGCCGAAGCCAGCGCGCGCTCCGTCATCTCAAACAGATGCTCCGGCGGCGGCTCGCTCATCCAGCGCTTCCATTTTTCCTGCAATAAATCCTTCATTACCTGCTATGCACCAAAATGCTGAAACTGAGCCGGAAGCGTAAGCGCCCATTGCCTCGCTGACGCTCGGCGCTCAGTTTCGGTATTAGCTCATCCTTCAATAAACGTCACCTTATTCGCCTCGCGCAGCGTCGTAATTCCCTGCCGGATCCGATCCAGCGCCGATTCCCTTAAAAACGTCATCCCCTCTTCTCTCGCCGCGCGCTTGATCTCCGAAGCCGGCCGGCGCTCCAGAATCATCTCGCGAATACGCTCGCTCAAATCGAGTAGCTCGTGAATCGCCGTCCTCCCGCGAAAACCGGTGCCGCTGCACTCGATACAGCCGCGCCCTTCGTAAAACGGAAACGAGCGCCATTCCGCCGGGTCCAATCCGCTCTCTTTCAGAAAATCGTCGTCGTACGTCACCGGCTGGCGGCAATGCGGGCAGATGATGCGCACGAGCCGCTGCGCAAGAATGCAGTTCAGCGACGAAACGAAGTTATACGGCTCGACGCCCATGTTCAGAAACCGCCCCAGCACATCCAGCACGTTGTTCGCGTGTACCGTCGTGAAGACAAGATGCCCGGTCAGCGCGGCGTTGATCGCGATAATCGCGGTTTCCTGATCGCGAATTTCGCCGACCAGAATCTTGTCGGGGTCGTGCCGCAAAATCGAGCGCAAACCGCGCGCAAACGTCAGGCCTTTCTTTTCGTTGACCGGAATCTGCGTAATGCCCTTGATCTGATACTCGACCGGATCTTCAATCGTGATGATCTTGTCTTCGTCGTTCTTGATCT
Source organism: Bryobacteraceae bacterium (assembly GCA_050746645.1). Classification (GTDB taxonomy): domain Bacteria; phylum Acidobacteriota; class Terriglobia; order Bryobacterales; family Bryobacteraceae; genus Bog-105. The sequence continues at coordinate 1,984 of JBOGMI010000667.1, forward strand.
CGCTCAGCGCCGCATAAAGCGTCGTGGTTTTGCCCGAGCCCGTCGGCCCGGTCACCAGCACCATGCCGTAAGGCTCTTTGATGTAGCGGCGAAACTTGGTCAGGTCCTGATCCGAGAAGCCCACCACATCCAGCGTGAGGCGCGCGAATTTCTCGCTCATCGATTCTTTGTCGAGCACGCGCAACACGGCATCTTCGCCGTAAATCGTCGGCATGATCGACACGCGGAAGTCGATGAGCCGGTTTTTGTAGCGCACGCGGAAACGCCCGTCCTGCGGCACGCGCCGCTCGGCGATATCCAGCTCGCTCATTACCTTGATGCGCGAGATTACCGCCGAATGCCATTCCTTCGCAATCGGGTTCATTGCGTATTGCAGCACGCCGTCGATGCGGTACTTGATCGCCAGCTCGCTATCGCGCGTCTCGATGTGAACATCGCTCGCACGACGCTCCAGCGCATTGAAGATCGTCGTATCCACCAGCTTGATCACCGGCGCGATGTTCGCTTCGTCGGACGTCAGCCGGTCGATCGAAAGCGTCTCATCGTCGCCGTCTTCCGCCCCAAGCACGTCCAGCGTGAAGCCTTCGGTGACTTCTTCCAAGACGCGCTGCGACTGTTCCGTTTTCTTCAGCAGATCCGAAATCTGCGAATAGGTCGCTACTTTGACCGTCAGCTTCTTGCCCAGCAGCACCGAAAGCTCGTCCATCGAGACGAGCTGCCGCGGGTCGGCAAGCGCGATTTCGAGCGCTCCGTTGCGTGCCTCGATCGGCACGAAATGGTAGCGAAACATCAAATCGACCGGAATGGTGCGGAACAGTTCGTGATCGATCTTGGTGGTTTTCAGGTCCACGAACGCGCAGCGGTAGCGCCGCGCCATCGCTTGCGCGTGTTCGGCTTCTTCGTTCGCGTCCTGCGGCTTGATAATCTCGGTCGCCATTTAGTGAATACTGCTCGCCAGCGAAAAAATCGGCATGTAGAGCGCGATCAGCACAAAGGCCACAAATATGCCCATGCAGATCATAATCGCCGGCTCGATCAGCGCGAGCGCGGCGGTCATCCGCGTCGCTACATCTTCATCGTAAAAATCGGCCACGCTGTTTAACATCTGCGGCAGCGCGCCGGTCGATTCGCCCACTTCGATCATGTCGATGGCCAGGCCCGGCACCACATGCAGCGAATCGAGCGACGCCGAAAGCGATTTGCCCTCGCGCACCATTACGGCCGCGCGGCCGATGGCTTTCCTCAGCAGCGGCGATCCGAGCGACGACCCGGCAGTCTCGAGACCCTGCACCAAGGGAATCCCGCCGATCAGCAGCGTGCTCAGCATGCGCGAAAACTGCGCCACCTGATACTTCGACCACACCGAGCCGAACACCGGCAGCTTCATTTTCCAGGAATCGATGGTCTCCTGCGAGCCTTCGCGCCGGCTCCATAAATAGAGGGCCACCGCGCCGAAAATCACCAGATCCACGCCGACCAGAATCTGCGAGCGCGCGGTCGTGCCGATCGCGATCAGCATGCGTGTGGCCGCGGGAAGCTGCGCCTGCATGCTCTGATAGAGCGAGGCGAAGTTCGGCACCACATACGTCACCAGAAACACGACCAGCCCGATCACAAGGCACATCAAAACCGCCGGATATAAGAGCGAGCCCAGCAGTTTCTTGCGCAGCGCCAGCGCCAGCTTCTGATAACCGATGTACCGGTCCAGCACCTCGGCCAGCGATCCGCTCTTTTCGCCCGCCAGTATCGAAGTGACATAGATTGGCGGGAAAACGTTCTGCCTTGCGAAAGCTTCCGAAAGCCCAGTGCCGGTTTTTACGTCGTCGCGCACCGCGCGGATGTGCCGCCCCAGTTTTTCGTCCGTCAGCCGGTCGGCCAGCAGGTCCAGGCTCTTCAAAATCGGCAATCCGGCGCGCACCAGGGTCACAAACTGCTGGTTGAAGATGAGAAATTTCTCCAGATGGACGCGCTTGCGCCCGCCCGCGCCCAATCGCGTGCTGAGGTCTTTCGCGCGCACCGAATAGACCAGAAAGCCCTGGTGCATCAGCCGCTCCCGCGCCTCGCGCTCGTTCATCGCCTCGGCGATCTGTTCGTGCATCTGGCCCCGGGGATCGGCGTAGCGCAATACGAACTCGGCCACTCGCGTTATCTCCCTCGCTGGCTGTATTCGAGCGAGTTCACCACTTGCGCCCCCGGTGGAATCGCAAAATGAAAGGTGCTATTGCTCACCGGCGGGTTCAGCTTCTCCTGGCTGAAGGAAAACGAGAGCAGAGAGCCGTCCCGCCCGGCGATGTTCAGGTCTCGAATCTCTCCGTCCGCCGCTACCAGCATTTCAATATGTTTGTAAGGAACGCGCTTGCTCTTGGCCTCGGCATCGAGCCAGGTCCCGCCCTCGCCCGGATGCGTCTCGAAATGGGTAAATTCCTTCTTCATGTCCAAGTGGCCGAGCAGAAACGCGAACGGCGCCCGCATATCTTCAGTGTCTTTCAGCGGAACTTTCTCTACCCTCTTATCGGCTGGGGTATAGAGGAACACATTCTTCCCGTCCGAGACGAACACCTTGCCCTCCGGCTGCGTGTAGTCCCAGCGCATCTTGCCCTTCTTCTTTAGCACCAGCGTACCGGATTCCGGCGGCCGGCGATGGCCTCCCAAACTGTAGGTTTCGGTGAAATGCACCGCAAGCGTATGCGCATGGTTGTACCGCTTTTGCACCTTCTGAATCAGTTGGTTCGGCCCGGGTGCTGCCCATACGACAGCCACCCACAATACAATCAAGTGACGCACACGCATAGCGCTTCGTTGAATCAAGGCGAAAGCCGCTCCGTAATCCATGCTTCGCCTTTCCTTCGATAACAGAGCCGGTCGTGCAGCCGGTTCGGCCGGCCTTGCCAGAACTCAATCGAAGACGGTTCTACCACGTATCCGCCCCAAAACGCAGGGGCGGGTATTCTTTCTCCCGCAAATCTCTGTTCCAGTTCCTCCAGTTTCGCATCCAGAGCTTGCCGGGCAGGTACAATCCGGCTCTGGTGCGAAACCCACGCGCCCAACTGGCTGCCTCTGGCCCGAGTCCGGAAATACGCTTCGGTCTGCTCCCGGGAAACTCGCCGAACCCGCCCTTCGACCCGCACCTGCCGCTCCAGCTCGCGCCAGAAAAACGTCAGTGCGGCAAACGAGTTGGCTTCGAGTTCCGCCGCCTTCCGGCTGGTGTAGTTGGTGTAAAAAACGAACCCAATCTCGCTAATCTCTTTTAATAACATCAGCCGGGCCGACGGCCGCCCCTCCGGCGTCGCCGTCGAGACCGTCATTGCGTTCACATCCCGGATGTCGGCTGCCCGCGCCTCCTCCATCCAGCGCTCGAAGAGCAAAATTGGGTTCGATTCGCAATTTTGCTCGTTCATCTCGCCCAGCCCGTAGTTCTCCCGCAGATCGGCCAGGGAGAGCCGATGCTCCGATTGGCTTCGTTCCGCAAAATCGCCCATCGGCCCATTTTCACCTCTCGCGTATACTGCCGCTTATGATTGGCATCGCTGCAACCTGCTTTCTTGACCAATGGGAGAGCACGGACACCTACACATTCCTAGAGCAAGCCCACGAATTTAGCGCCGCAGGCATCCAGGTCCCGCTTTGCGGCGATCTTCGGCGCGTGCGTGGACGCGCGGAGGAGTTTGGGATGTACATCGAAGCCATGTTGCCCATGCCGGGAGAGGTTGGCCCCGAGCGGTTCGAACAAGGTTTGAAAGATGCCGAAGAAGCCGGCGCGGTCGCCATCCGCGCGGCTTGCCTGCCTACCCGCCGCTACGAGACTTTTTCCTCTCTCGCCGATTGGCAGGCATTCGTCGCTCGCAGCCATCAATCGATCGAAGCAGCAGTTCCTCTTCTCGAACGCTACAAAATCCCGCTCGGTCTGGAAAATCACAAGGACTGGACTGCGGACGAATTCACAGCGCTCATGGAAAAATACGCGACCGAATATCTAGGCGTTTGCCTCGATTTCGGCAATAATATCTCGCTGCTTGACGAGCCGATGGAAGCCATTCGGAAACTTGCGCCTTACACCACCGTCACGCATATGAAAAACATCGACGTGCGGCGCTACGAAGGCGGTTTTCTGCTCTCCGAAGTCGTGCCGCCCGACGGCATGCTCGATTTGCCGGCGATCATCGAAATCATCCGCTCCGCCCGCCCGCAAACCCGCTTTGTGCTCGAAATGATTACGCGCGATCCGCTGAAAATTCCCTGCCTGACGGATCGCTACTGGGCCTCACTCCCCAACCGCGGCGGCCGCGATCTGGCCCGCACGCTTCAGCTTGTCGAAAAGCGATCCGGCGCCGATTTGCCGCGCGTTTCGCATCTTTCAGCCGCAGAACGCGCGCGCGTCGAGCGCCAAAACGTCGCCACATTTCTCAGCTACGCCCGCGATACGCTGGGCATTTAGCCAGTACTTGCAAGTGGCGCAGACGATCGCCTTTCGTAGTCTGCGGCTCGGGACGAAAATCGGCAGACCGCACAGAGCGATGGTCTGCACCACAGTTGACGGCATCTGCAATGTCGCAAACAGCAGCCTTGTGGGGCGGACCGGGAATCCGCGCGGGGCTGGCAGCCCCGCGTGCCCCGATCCAGAGCGCGTATTCGTACAATCGAAACCATGCGCCGATTCGCCGCTCTCTCTGTCTTCGCGCTGGGCTTTGCCGCTTTCCTGCCCGCGCAGAATATTCATTTCGATCAGGCCCGCCGCGTCTGGCTGATCACCACAAAAAACAGCTCTTACGCCATGGGCCTCACCTCCGACGGCGAATTGCAGCATCTCTATTGGGGCGGCCCGATCACCCGAATCGCGGACATCCCCGAGGCCAAGCGCAAGCATGACATCTCCTCCTTCGATCCGCACCAGATGGTCGAGAACGAAGAATATCCCGGCTGGGGCGGCCCTCGGTTTTATGTCCCGGCGCTGAAAATCGCCCGCGCCGACGGCGATCGCGACCTTGTGCTGCGCTATGTAAGCCAGCACCTCGAAGGCAACCAACTCGACATCAAGCTCAAAGATATCCGCGATCCCATCGACGTCACGCTCCACTATCGCGTCTATC
>JBOGMI010000668.1:0-3183 GCA_050746645.1 Bryobacteraceae bacterium
ACCGTGTCGAGTTCCTCAATCTCCTCCCGCTCCTGGGGCGGCAGCCGCATCAGGATCAGCAGGTAGGCTGCATAAAAGACCACCAGCACGCAAGCGTCGTAGACCTCAAGGGTTCCTTTCGCCCAGATGACGAAACCGTACAGTACAGGCAGAACCAGGCCGATCACTTCCACGCTCTGCTGCGGGTCAAGAGCGATTTTGCGCAAACGACGGCCGGTGCGCCGGCGATGCACGACGGCGGCCGTGACATAGATCATGGGCCAAGCTAAGCCCGTGAGCAGGCGTACCGCTCCGGTGAGATTCGCAATCAGCAGGGTAGTTTCCTGGTGCCAGGCCAGTACCGCTTCCACCGCGAATTCGGGAAGCGTCTGCATCCAGGCCAGAATGGCGAGCGCGAAGCCTTGGGCAACGAAGAACTGCGCCGATTCGGCGCCCCAGGTCATCAGGATTGCCGCGAACAACATGCAGGGCGCTGTCCAGGCGGCAGCCCAGGGACTCGAACCGGCCAGAGGCACGGCGAATAACAGAAGCGCAAATCCCGCCGAGCGGAATTGAGTTTGATTGGAGCTATACAAACGAGATTTCCGGATCGCGATCGGAGTGCACGCGCTTGAGGACCGAATGCTTTTCGAAGGCCGCGGATTTGGCCGGGAAATCCGTTCGATAATGTCCACCGCGGCTCTCTTTGCGATGAAGGGCGGCGAAAGCGATGAGCAGCGAAACCTGGCGCATGTTCCGCAGTTCGAATGCGGCAAGCGAAGGAGACATCTCGCCGCACGGACGCAAACGCAGGTCCACAAATGCCGTCTCCAATGCGGCGCCGCTGCGCAAGATGCCGCAAGAGTTCCAAGTGAGGCTGCGCAATTCCCGCTGGGAGATCGACGGGAAGCAAGGCTGGGGGAGCGTCACTTCCGAGCGGGAGACGAGCGGCGCGGCCGAACGCATTGATGTTCCCGCTCGGGCGCCAAAAACCACGCCTTCGAGAAGCGAATTACTCGCCAGACGGTTCGCGCCGTGAACGCCGGTGCAGGCCGCTTCGCCAGCCGCGTAGAGCCGCGGGATGGTGGTGCGGCCCCAAAGATCGGTCTGGATGCCGCCCATGGCATAATGCGCGGCCGGGCGCACCGGCGCCGGGTTGGTTTCCAGATCGACGCCGTATTGGAGGCAGGTCTCGTAGATACGTGGAAAGCGTTGGCGGACGAATCCCGGTGCGAGATGGGTTAAATCGAGAAAAACCGCCGTATCGCCGCTGGCGCGCAATTCCATCACGATGGAGCGGGAGACCACGTCGCGCGGTGCGAGTTCCTTTAGCGGATGATAGCGCTCCATGAAGCGCTCGCCTTGTGCATTGCGCAGGTATCCGCCTTCGCCACGCAAGGCTTCGCTCAACAGAAAGCGCGGAGCGGAGGGAAGATAAAGCGCGGTGGGATGAAACTGAACGAATTCGATATCCTGGACCGCGGCGCCGGCCCGGTAGCCGCACGCGACGCCGTCTCCGGTGGCCACGTCCGGGTTGGTGGTGTTTTCGAAAACGTGCCCGAGGCCGCCCGTGGCAAGCAGGACGGCGCGCGCTTCGATCAGCACCGGGCGCCGCGGCGCGTCTTCGAAGGCGGCCACTCCGGTCACTTCGCCATCCTGTACCAGCAGGTCCGTGACGGCGGAAAACGTGCGAAAGGAGATGCGATCCGACAAGCCGGCGCGCTGGGCAAGCGTGCGCACAATCTCGCGCCCGGTGGAATCGCCGTGCGCGTGCAGGACGCGATTGCGGCTGTGAGCACCTTCGCGCGTAAACGCAAGCTTAGTGCCGGCGCGGTCGAAAGCGGTGCCCCATTCGATCAATTGCTCGATGGCGGCCGGGCCTTCTTCGACCAGCGTGTGTACGGCTTCGGGATTACAGAGGCCATCGCCGGCAACCAGAGTGTCCTGCTCGTGCAGCCGGACTTCGTCGTCATCGCTCAGCGCGACCGCGATGCCGCCCTGCGCGTATTCGGACGATGATTCGCGCAGGCTGCCTTTGGCGATGACGAGCACTTCTCCGGCGGAGGCGAGTTCAATCGCGGCGCGCAATCCCGCAATCCCGGCTCCTACGACAACGAAATCGGTGCGGATGCGTTCTGGAGCGGCGATGACTTCATCCTAGCGCAGTGTTCGCTTGCGGCCCGGCGGGATTATTTCCGTTCGGCCTCCATCCGCTCTCGAAGAATTTCGTTGATGCGCGTGAGGTGGCCCCCGCCTTTGGATCGGAGCCAGGCTAGGACGTCCGCATCGATACGGACGGTTGTTTGTTTCTTAATCGGCCGAAAGAATTCCTCCCTGGTCATCGCCGTGGCCCACTTTTCAGGAGGCAGCGGCGCGTTGTCCGGATCGCGATCCAGGCGCTTGTCGCGTTTTTCATACAGCCGCCTGGTCTCCTCACTGATTTTGATGCGCTTTCTAGAACTGATCGGAGTACGCGCTCTGCTCATAATCATCTGCCTTTCTCGCCGAAATGATATGGATAACCTCTTGCTCCTCGATCGAGCGGTCCGCGAACGCGACCGCCAAGAGGACCTGCGGATTCGCCCCGTAGCCAATCACGCGATAGCGCATTTCGCCGGCTGGGCTAAATTGCGCTTCGCTTTCTGAGGGTCCCATCTGAATCCGACATCCAACCCTCATTGTAGCTACCTATGCGTAGCTACAAACGCAATCGATGGTACAAGAAAATCACATGCCCGCCTTTCCGGTGAAGACTGCCGATCGTACGTACTCCGCCATTGTGGAGCGCGGCATTTTGCGGCGAATGGGCGAGTTCCTTCCCGCGCGCGCCGGAAACACTTTCGTGCTGACGACCGAAGATGTCTGGCGGCTGCACGGCTGGGATTCGGATGCTCGTGTCCTTTTTTTCCCCGGCGGGGAAGTGAACAAGCGGCTCGCAGTGCTGGAGCGGCTTGCGGAAGAGATGCTTGCGGCCGGCGCCGACCGGACCAGCATCCTGATCGCGTTCGGCGGCGGCATCGTCAACGACGTCGGCGGATTTCTGGCGGCCATTTTCATGCGCGGCATCCCGGTGCTGCAAGTTCCGACGACGCTGCTCGCGCAGGTGGACGCGGCGATCGGCGGCAAAACAGGAGTGAATCTCGCTAGCGGGAAAAACCTGATCGGCAGCTTCCATCAGCCGCTCGCGGTGCTGATCGATCCCGA
>JBOGMI010000669.1:0-2892 GCA_050746645.1 Bryobacteraceae bacterium
GGCGAAAGGGCGCAGGAAGTTTCGAATCGCGCGGGGGGTCACGGCTACTCTAAAGATAGTGCCACTCGAAGCGGAGCTTCCTGTCGAAGCCCAGCCGGCGGCCCCGGAAAAAACAGTTTTCACCATATTGGCGGCAATCAGCTTTTGCCATCTGTTGAACGACACGATGCAATCGCTGATTCCCGCGATTTATCCGATCCTGAAGGATTCGTTCCGTTTGGATTTCGGACAGATCGGGCTGCTGACGCTGACTTATCAACTGACGGCATCGCTCTTACAGCCTCTTGTGGGGCTTCATACCGACCGCCGTCCTCATCCCTACTCGCTTCCGATCGGAATGTCGTTTACGCTCGCCGGCCTGGTGCTGCTGGCGATGGCGCCGAATTTTGGGGTGCTGCTGGCGGCAGCATCGCTGGTAGGGATGGGCTCGTCGGTATTTCATCCGGAATCGTCCCGGGTTGCGCGAATGGCATGCGGCGGGCGGCCCGGCCTGGCGCAATCGGTATTTCAAGTGGGCGGCAACGGCGGCACAGCGATCGGTCCGATCCTGGCCGCCTTCATTGTGCTACCGCGCGGGCAGCGCAGCCTCGCCTGGTTCTCGCTCGTGGCGCTCGTTGGCATCCTCGTGCTGGTCTATGTGGGCAATTGGTATCGGGACCACCACCGCGCAACTCGCCGCACGGCAGCCAGGCATCAAGAACGCGCGCTGCTGCCGAGGAAGAAAGTCTTCCTGACGATTGGCTTACTGATCGCGCTGATGTTTTCGAAATATTTCTATCTGGCCAGCATTTCGAGTTACTACACCTTCTATCTGATCAGCAAGTTTCACATGTCCATTCGCGACTCGCAGCTTTATCTGTTCGTTTTTCTCGGGGCTGTCGCGGCCGGCACAGTGATCGGCGGACCCATTGGCGATCGGATCGGCCGGAAGCTGGTCATTTGGTGCTCGATTTTGGGCGTGCTGCCGTTCACGCTGCTGCTGCCTTACGCGAATTTGTTTTGGACGACTGTATTGACTATAGTCATCGGGCTGATTCTGGCTTCGGCGTTTCCCGCCATTCTGGTGTACGCGCAGGAATTGGTTCCCGGCAAGGTGGGCATGATCTCGGGCGTGTTTTTCGGCTTTGCTTTCGGTCTTGGCGGAATTGGAGCAGCCGTGTTAGGCGAGATAGCAGATCACACCAGCGTCAGCTTCGTGTACCAGCTTTGCTCCTATTTGCCGGCAATCGGCCTGTTGGCGGGATTTCTGCCCAACGTGACAGAAGCGCACCGGCGCGTGGCGCCGAGAGTGGCTTAAAGGGGGCGGTTCGCGACGATTCTTACTGCCTCGTCGAATCTTGGTTGGCGCAGGTTGTGCCGGAGCTGTTCCCAATGAATGCGGCCGAAAACGGTTTTGGCATGATTGTCCGCTAAGCCGGCTTCGCGCGCCCAGAAGCGCCGCTGGAAATTGCTGTATACGGGGACGGGCTCACCCCAATCGATCGGCTTGCCCGCGGACCCCAGACTGAGGAAAACCATGGCGTAGAACACATGGGCGAGTTGCCTCATCAGATAGAACCTGGCTGCCTGGTATGGGTCCGCCGGTGCGCCGAAATATTCCTGAAGATAGATCTGTTCCTCGACTTCGTTGGCGACGAGCATATTCGCCATTACCGCCAGGTCGGCATAGCGATCGTTCTGGAACGCAGCCTCCCAATCCACGAGCCAGAGGCGGTTTCCATCGAAGAGCATGTTGTCCGGCTTGAACAGGTCGTTATGACTCGGCGCTAAGTCCGGATCGAGAGGGGAATAAACAGCCGCCAATCGCGCGTACTGAGCGAAAAGCTCCTCTAGATCGTGTTCCGGCAAGACGCTCGCGGCCCGAAACTTCTGGAGAAACCCGTCGAGGGCCGGCCCTTGCTTCAGCAGAAACGTGCAGGTGGTATTGAAGGGAGCTGCAGGGAACGGGGGCAGCGCGTGCAGGGTGCGCAGAGCAGCGGGTACACGGCGCAGCGCGTCCGTTTTCGGAAAGGGCACCGGCTCCACAAAATCGGTGATGGAGATCCGATCTTCCGCATTGGCATAGCGGACGCGCGGAGCGAGTCCTGCTTCGGCCGCGGCCTGCATGCAGGTGAAGTGACGCGTCATATCGCCCACGCGGGTGTTGATGCGCAACAAGTATGGAGATCCGCGCACCACGATGCGGAAGGCCCGGTTGGACCCGGACCGCTCGGTCAGGTCGCGGATGTCATCCCATGCGGCGACACCGAAAGCCTGGCTCAGGCCGCGAGTTGCGGCCGCGATCTTCTCTTGCGGAATCATGGGAGCAACGTTCGTATAGTACTTTGGAGGGCTCATATGAATCGAGAACGGGCTTTAAGAATCGTGCTTGGGTTAGTGGGACTGCTCTTTGTGGCGATGGTTTATCCCATGGCGACGTTTATGCGGCATGCGGCTGCGCTCTCCATGATGTTCAGCCTCTACGTCACTTTGGGCATATTCCTGTTCCTGGCAATCCGCAATCCATCGGCTCATCGCAGCCTGATCGCCTTCACCGCATGGTCCAGCTTCGCTCACGCGGCCCTCATGGGAACGCAGGCATTGCTCAACATTGTGGCTCGCGGAGAGCTGATTGGTGTGGCTGCTCTTTTGGTCATTGGCGTGGCATTGATGGTGCTCGCACCGGCCAAGCCTATGGAGCGTGCCATTGATCTGCCTCCCATTGCCGGTCCCATTCCACCGCGGGCTTGATGCCGGCTGCGAACGGCACCGCGGACACGCCGGAAGGCGGCCTGCGAGGCCGCCGCAGCGCAAGGCGCCGCCCCACGAATGTTATGCCGGTTCGGCTTCAATCACGCATAACGGCGATTTGGTCGGGACGATGCGGGAGAGGCGGAATCCGGCGCCGGCAAA
>JBOGMI010000670.1:0-7944 GCA_050746645.1 Bryobacteraceae bacterium
GCGCCGGCATCGAGCGCGTTTTCGAGCAGTTCTTTGGCGACGGAAGCGGGCCGCTCCACCACCTCTCCCGCCGCGATTTTGTTGGCGACATTGTCGGAGAGGATGCGGATGCGACCCATTTATGCGGTATGGAGTATGGCTTGAGTTACGTGCTCATGGCGGCCAGGAACTCCGCGTTGCTGCGCGTCTTTCCGAGTTTATCGAGCAGCAACTCCATGGATTCGACCGGCGAGAGCGGGTTGAGCACTTTGCGCAGCACGTAGACGCGGTTCAGCTCTTCGCGCGGCATGAGCAGCTCTTCCTTGCGGGTTCCGCTCTTGTTGATGTCGATGGCGGGGAACACGCGCTTGTCGACCAACTTGCGATCGAGATGGATTTCCATGTTACCGGTGCCCTTGAACTCTTCGAAGATGACGTCGTCCATGCGGCTGCCGGTATCGATCAGGGCGGTGGCGACGATGGTCAGCGAGCCGCCTTCTTCGATGTTGCGCGCCGCGCCGAAAAAGCGCTTGGGCCGCTGCAAGGCGTTCGAATCGACGCCGCCCGAGAGTACTTTGCCCGAAGGCGGGACGACGGTATTGTAAGCGCGCGCGAGACGCGTAATCGAATCGAGCAGAATCACGACGTCGCGCCGGTGTTCGATCAGACGTTTCGCTTTCTCAATGACCATTTCGGCGACTTGGACGTGGCGCGAAGCCGGCTCGTCAAACGTCGAGCTGATGACTTCGCCGCGCACCGAACGCTGCATGTCGGTGACCTCTTCGGGGCGCTCATCGATGAGCAGCACGATGAGATTCACTTCCGGATGGTTCGTCGTGATCGAATTGGCGAGGCTTTGCAGCAGCATCGTCTTACCGGTTCTCGGCGGCGCCACGATCAAGCCGCGCTGTCCCTTGCCGACCGGCGTCAGCAGATCCATGACACGGCCGGAAAGATTGTCCTTGCTGGTTTCGAGCTTGAAGCGCTGGTCGGGATAGAGCGGCGTCAGGTTATCGAAAAAGATCTTGTTGCGCGCCTCTTCCGGCGGCTCGAAGTTGATCGCGTCAACTTTAATCAGGGCGAAGTAGCGCTCGCCCTCCTTGGGCGGCCGGATCTGTCCGGAAACGGTATCGCCGGTGCGCAGGTCGAAGCGCCGAATCTGCGAGGGAGAGACATAAACGTCGTCCGGCCCCGGCAGATAGTTATATTCGGGAGCGCGCAGGAATCCAAAGCCGTCGGGCAGACATTCCAAGACACCTTCGGAGAAAATCAGCCCGCTCTTTTCGGCTTGCGTCTGCAGGATCTTAAAAATCAGCTCCTGCTTGCGCAGACCGGCGCCGCCGGCGACACCCAGATCCTTACCGACCTGGTTGAGCGCCACGATGCTCATGTCTTTCAGTTCGACCAAGTCGAGCGTAGTGGTCCCGTTGCGCTGTCCTTGTGCGCCGGTGTTGCCCATCGAATGCCGGCCGCGGCGCTGCCCGGCAAGCGGCGGAGTGACAACGCCCGCGGGGGAAATGTTCTCCGGACCGCTTCGGCCGGCCGGCCCGCGGCCGTTGGCGCCGCGCAAGCGGTTGCCGCGCTGCTCTCCCTGGCGGGCGTCGCTGGGCGGCCTGCCTTCGCCGGCGGGTCTGTTTTCCGCCGTGTTTGCGGGCTTCGCTTCCGCCGGCTCTTCGGCTTTGCCGCCATTGGCTTCCTGCGGCTGGTCCGTTGCGTTCTCTTCGAGAGGCTTGCCTTCGGTGACAACCGCTGGGGTTTCTAATTGTTCTTGATCTTCGAGATGATTTGCCAAATTTCCCTCACTCCCCGGCCGTCCATGGCCGAGAACGGGATTAGCTCCCGATCCGGTATTTCTTGTTGGATCGCCGCTAATCCGGCTTTCAATTGGTTTTGACTTTTCAGTTTGTCGATTTTGGTGCCAACCACCGCATACCGACGGTTATGGAACTCCAGCCAAGCCTTGAGTTCCAGATCCTTCTCCATCCATCCGCGCCTGGCGTCGAGGAGCAGAAACGATAACGCAAGATTGCTGCGCTCTAACAGATAACAGTCGATCGCTTCCTTCCAACGTCCGCGCTCCTCGAGCGAAGCCCGCGCATAACCATAACCGGGAAGATCGACGAACCGAAGGCCGCGGTCAATCCGGTAGAAGTTGATCCACCGCGTACAGCCTGGACGAGCGCTGGTAAACGCCAGCCGCGGCGTCTTCGCGAGCGCATTCAGCAGGCTGGATTTGCCCACGTTACTGCGCCCCAAAAAGGCGATTTCGACCGGGCCGCAATCCCGCTCGTGAGGCGGAAACTGCGAGGCCGAAGCCGCGCTGATCAGCAATTCCGGTTGTGATTCGGTTGCCAACATGGCCAACAATTCCGACCGTTTTCCGGCCCCTTTGCGACCGCTTCCCAGGCGAGAAAAAATCCAGTCAAGGTTGCTTACGCTCCCGGCTCAGTTTCAAGGTTTCGGGCAGATAGAAAAAACATCCAGATCCCGCAACGGTCAGTGCGTCAGGTCTTCGCCGGATCTCACGCTGAGGTCCGCTGCCGCCGCCGGAGGCAGCGGCAAGGCCACCACTTCGCGCTCCAGCGCAAGCTTCAGAACTTCGTCCATGGAGGAAACAAAGTTCAGTTTCATTTCTTTTCGGACATTTTCCGGGATTTCCACCAGGTCTTTTTCGTTGTCTCGCGGCAGAATCACCTCGAAGATGCCCTGCCGGTGCGCCGCCAGCAGTTTTTCCTTCAGCCCGCCGATCGGCAGAACGCGGCCGCGAACGGTAATTTCGCCGGTCATGGCGATATCGCAGCGAACCGGAATGCCGGTCAGCGCGCTCGAGATGCTGGTAGCGATGGTGATTCCCGCCGAAGGACCATCTTTCGGGATGGCGCCTTCCGGCACATGCACGTGAATGTCGAGATGGCGGTAAAAATCCCTTGGGAGACCGACATGCTGCGCCCGCGAACGCACATAGCTCATGGCGGCTTGCGCCGATTCCTGCATGACGTCCCCGAGCTTGCCGGTGGTCATCATCTTGCCGCGGCCCTCCATGATGGCGGCTTCGGTGGTTAGAATCGTGCCGCCCACTTCGGTCCATGCCAAGCCGGTGGTCACGCCGATTTCGTTCTGCTTCTCCCTATCCTGATCGCGGAAGCGCGCCGGGCCAAGCAACTCCGTTACCTTCTCGGGAGCAAGCACGGTTTTTTCGACAGCAATCGGCGGAGCTTCTTCCTGCTTTGCCTTCTTCTTACTCTTCTTGGCGGGTCCGGGAGCGGATTCTTCTTCGACCAGTTCGAGTTCCCCTCCCGGACGGTCGGGGTTCTGTTGGGTGGGCTGTTCGGAGGGGGACTGGGCCTCGACGATCTTGCGCGCTACTTTGCGGCAAACGTTCCCGATCTCGCGCTCCAGGTTCCTCACGCCTGCTTCCCGCGTATAGCCCTGCATCAGGGCCTGCAAGCCCTCCTCTTTGAACTCAACATGGTCTTCGGTCAGGCCGGTTTCCTTGCGCTGCTTGAAGACCAGAAAACGCTTGGCGATCTCCAGCTTTTCGAACTCCGTGTATCCGGAAAGCCGGATCACTTCCATGCGATCCTGCAGAGCCGGCGGAATGGTGTGCAGCACGTTGGCCGTGGCAATAAAGAACACCTGGCTGAGATCGTACTCGACGTCGAGGTAGTGATCCATGAACATGTAATTCTGTTCCGGATCGAGGACTTCGAGCAGAGCAGCCGAGGGATCGCCGCGGAAATCGGTCGACATTTTGTCGACCTCGTCCAGCATGACCACCGGATTCCTGGTTCCCGCCTTCTTCATCATGTGGATCAACTGGCCGGGGAGAGCGCCGATATAGGTGCGGCGATGTCCGCGAATCTCGGCCTCGTCTCTCACTCCGCCGAGCGAAAGGCGCACGAACTTGCGGCCGGTGGCTTTGGCGATCGACATGCCGAGCGAGGTCTTGCCCACGCCCGGAGGGCCGACAAAACAAAGGATCGATCCCTTCGGATTTTGCACTAATCGGCGCACGGACAAAAACTCCAAGATGCGCTCTTTGATCTTGACCAGGCCATAGTGGTCGTTCTCGAGCACCTGCCGCGCGTAGTGCAGATTGCGGATTTCCTTGGTGCGCTTCTTCCACGGCACGGCGAGCAGCCAATCCAGGTAATTGCGCGAAACGGTGGATTCGGCGGACATCGGCGGCATGGCTTCCAGCCGCTTCAATTCGGAGGTCGCCTTTTCGTGAGCGTCCTTGGACATACCGGCCGCTTCGATCTTCTTGCGCAGCTCGTCGAATTCGCTCTTTTCGCCGCGCCCGAGTTCCTTTTGGATGGCCTTGATCTTCTCGTTGAGGTAATACTCTTTTTGCGCCCGCTCCATCTGGCGCTTCACGCGGCCCTGGATGGTCCGATCCACGTTCAGTTTTTCGATCTCGATATCGAGCAGATCGGCCACCCGCGTCAGCCGGTCGATGGGGTCGAAGATTTCGAGCAGTTCCTGCTTTTCCTCGATCGTGAGCTGCAGGTTCGCCCCCACGGTGTCGGCCAGTTTGCCCGGCTCGTCCACGCGAATGGTGGCGATCATAGTTTCGTAATTGAGATTTTGGCTGAGCTTGACGTATTGCTCAAACAGGCTGGTGACGCGGCCCGTCAGCGCTTCCAATTGGGCGCCGGATTCGATCTTGTAACCGGTCGTGCGCACCACCGCGCGAAAATAGCCATCCTCTTCGGTGACCGAAACGATCTTGCCGCGCTCCACGCCCTCGACCAGCACCTTGATGTTTCCGTCGGGCTGTTTGAGGCTTTGGACGATGTTAGCGACCGTGCCGACTGAATAGATTTCGTCCGGCCGCGGCTCGTCGATGGAGGCGTCGTGCTGGGTGGCGAGAAAAATCTTTTTCTCTCCCATCAGAGCCTCTTCGAGCGCGCGGACGCTGGATTCGCGGCCGACCACGAACGGCGTCATCATGTACGGGAAGATCACGACGTCCCGTATCGGCATCATAGGTAAACGTTTGGTGTCCGTCTTATCTTTGCTGGTGACCATCGGTGTGAGTTATTAGCGGAGCGCCTCAGCGGCGAGGCAGAATAGCGAATTGAAAGTCCCTAATTGTTTAGAAGCAACGGTGGCGGAAAAGTCTCTAGCGAACGCCCCTTCGGCCCCCCTCCCTAACGGTCGGGGTTCTGTTCCGGCCCGCTCTCTAGGAGCCGGGCTCGATTAGCCGGCTTTTTCCAGCACCGCCAGATTGATCTTCTGCGACAGTACCATTTCCTTGGTGACGATAAACTCGCGCACCTTCTTGAACGTGGGGAGATAGTACATCAGATCCAGCATCAGGTCTTCGAGGATCATGCGCAATCCGCGCGCCCCCACCTTGCGTTCCATGGCAAGCTGCGCCACGGCTTCCAGGGCATCCTCGGTAAACTTCAGCTTAACATTCTCAAACTCGAATAGCTTTTGATATTGCCGGACGATCGCATTCTTCGGTTTGGTCAGAATCTGTATCAAGGCATCCCGCGACAGGTCTTCGAGTACCGCGGTCACCGGCATACGCCCGATGAACTCCGGAATAAAGCCGTATTTGATCAGGTCCACTGGCTGGCAGCGACTCAGCAGGTCCGTGTTCCGGCGCATCGGATTCCCGCCCCTCCGGCCGCCTTCCCTCTCGTCCGGTGCAACGAAGCCGATCGACTTGGTTCCCACCCGGCTGGCAATCACCTTTTCCAGCCCGACGAAGGCGCCGCCACAGATAAACAGAATATTTGTGGTGTCGACCGGGGTGAATTCCTGATGCGGATGTTTGCGCCCGCCTTGCGGAGGGACATTGGCCACCGTCCCCTCCAGAATCTTGAGCAGCGCCTGCTGCACGCCTTCGCCCGAAACATCGCGCGTAATCGAAGGGTTTTCGTCTTTGCGGCCGATTTTATCGATTTCATCGATATAAATAATCCCGGTCTGCGAGCGCTGCACATCCCAGTCGGCATTCTGGAGCAGGCGAAGCACGATGTTCTCCACATCTTCGCCTACATAGCCCGCTTCCGTCAGGGTGGTAGCATCCACAATGGCGAAAGGGACGTCGAGGATGCGCGCGAGCGTCTGGGCTAGAAGCGTTTTGCCGGTTCCGGTCGGCCCAATCAGCAGGATATTGGATTTCGACAGCTCGACTTCGCCGCCGCGCTGTTTGGCCATCTGGATGCGCTTGTAATGGTTATAAACCGCAACGGCCAGCTTCTTTTTGGTCGCCTCCTGGCCGATCACGTACTGGTCCAGGTATTCTTTCAGTTCCAGCGGCCGGGGCAGCTTGCCTGGCGCGCCGCAGCTTTGATCGTGCCGGTCATCTTCGATGATCGAATTGCAGACGGCTATGCACTCGTCGCAAATATAAGCGCGGGGATAATCGCTAGGCGAAGAGATCAGTTTCCCGACAACGTCCTGGCTCTTATGACAAAACGAACAGCGTAGGGAATCGTCGGATCCGGCGCGCTTCAAGCTGGTTCTCCTTCGCGAAAAGAAAAGATCAAGAGACCCCTTGCTTTGGTCGGGTAATGATTTTTCATCCTCAGTATATCAGCACTAGCGCATGCCCACACGAAATAATCCTACGGATTTTCGTGCAGTCCTGCGCAGCGCGGCCCCATCCTGCGTCCAGTTTATCGCGTTCGGCTCGGCGAAACCTCCCCGGTGCGGGCTGGGTCTAGAAACTAGGGAGACCTAGTATGTTCAAAATTGTAGCCATTTCGGCACTCGCGATTTCGTTCTCAGCCGTGCCTGTGCTGGCGCAGGGCTCACAGGAAGTTCGGCACGTACAGCAAGCCTTAAGCAATAAGGGCTTCCACCCGGGACAGATTGACGGGGTTTACGGTCCGCACACGGCAGACGCGCTGCGCCAGTACCAGCGACAGGAGGACCTGAAAGTGACTGGACATATGGATGCGTCAACCCTCAGCAGCCTGGGCATCAAACCCACGCCGATGCAGCACTACCGTAGTTCAACCAACTCCACCTCGAAGTACAAGAAGGCCGGGAGCCAGTACTCGACGGCCGGAAAACAGTTGGTGAAAAAATCATCGAAAGGGTATGTGGGAGCCGGCGCTACTTCGTTCGGCAAAGGTGTGGGCAAGGGCACCGTATCCGCCGCGAAAGGGACCGCTCATGCCGCCAAGCAAATCGGCAAAGGCGTGAAGGAATCCATTGTCGGGAAGCCCAAGCACGAGAACGACCAGAACAATAAATAGGCTTGGAGCGCTGAGAGACATTCCGGATTCTCTCTAAGACAACCGTTCGCACCGACCAGTCAGCTCCAATCGCTTCGCTCAGGGCTCCGATTCAAGGATCCCCGCCCCTTCGGAGTCGCGAGCGACCGGAGGGTCTGGGTAAACCGCTTGCATGATAAACGATATCAATGCAGGATAATCCGCTTCTACTGCCGTTCGTGACGAGAGGGTGACACCCCGGGCGTGGGGTGCCGGTTGCGCTTTCTTACAGGTTCAAAGATTTTTATTGACTCCAGCCTCTTTCGGACGGAAAATACTGTAAGCGCTTCCAATTTGGCGTCAAAACAGGGGGACCCTCAGTCATGGGCTGCCATTTCGCCGGCACGTTGGCCCGTTACGGCCTCCTGTCGGCGCTATCGGTCTGCCTCGTGGCGGCCCAGACGAGCTTCTCCTCCTTTTTCCAGCAAGGCACGGAAGCGATGCGCGCGGGCCGTCTGGACGCCGCGGCGGCTGACTTTTCCCGCTGCCTGAAAGCCGTCCCCGGCTCGGCCTCGGCTCACTTCAATCTAGGCTTGGTGCGCTTCCAGCAAGGGCGCTGGAGCGATGCCACCGGGGAGTTCGGCGCCGCCGATTCCCGTGACAATACGCGGCTTTCGACGAATCCGATCTGGGACAACCCCGCGGGGCAAGGAAGATCGTGATCTTTCGCGCAACCTTTCATCGGCCCGAAGTTTCTTCTATTCCAGCGAAGATTTCTCTATTATGA
>JBOGMI010000671.1:0-1874 GCA_050746645.1 Bryobacteraceae bacterium
CGCTTCGTCAGTCTGCCGACGACGCTCGAATGGTACATGAAACACGTCTTCGGCTTGGAGCGCAGCCTGATGAAAGCGGTGCGGCCGATCGCGAACCGCTTGGGGCCGGTAAAGTTGCCTCCGGAGAGCTATTTCCAAAACGTTCAGGATTTGTTCGATAAGATCGCCGGCGTCGACACCGCGCTTGAAGACTCCAGTGTCACCAGCGTGCGGCTAATCACGAATGCGGAGAAGATGGTCCTGCGCGAAACGCAGCGCGCCTTTGTCTATTTCTCGCTGCACGGGCTTACTGTCGATCACATCATTGTGAACCGAGTGCTGCCGGATGAGGTGCAAGACGGATTCTTCAGATCGATCCGCGAGGAGCAAAACGCGACCCTAGCGGCGATCGAGCAATACTTCGCACCGGTGCCGGTGCGGCGCGTTCCGATGTTCCCGAATGAAATGCTGGGATTCGACCGGCTCAGGCAGCTTGCCTCCAAGCTCTATGCGGAGGGCGAAGATCCCGCGGCGGTCACCAGAGTCACCCGGCCCTTCACCTTTGCCCGCGATGGCGACCATTACGAGGTGCGCCTGGAACTTCCTTTCGCCGAAAAGGGCGAGATTGGATTATTCAAGAAACAGGACGAGTTGGTCGTGGAGGTGGGGACGATTCGCCGCCAGGTAGGGCTGCCCACCACCATGGCGAATCTCCAACCAGTCAAAGCCAAGCTGGAAGGGCGTATGCTGAAAGTGGAAATGAGGGAGGAAGCATGAGCGAAGCGCAAGAAGCTCCTAAAGCCAATGCAAGCGCGCCGGAGCGAGGGGAGTGCTTGTGCTGCCGGATTCAAAAAGCGGCGGAGGAAATCATCGCCCTGTTCGTACCTCCACAACCGGTAAACAAGCATTTTCACGAGGCTCGCATTGAGGTCCTACGCGGGATTCGCGAGATGATCGATTACAGGATCGAAGCTCTTTCGCGCGCGAACAAAGCGCAGGGTTCGCGAATTGTAGTGGAGTAAATCCGAGCCGGAAGCGTAAGCGACCGGAGCGGCAAACCTCGCTTACGCTCGGGGCTCAGTCTTCTTCGCGGCTGAAGAAGGGTTCTTTGCCGGCGAGCAGGAGGCGCTCGTCGAGTGCCATTTTTACCAGGTCTTCTTCCATTTCGGAGAGCCCGTGGGCGTCTTTTTCGATTCGCGCGAGCAGGCCCCTCATGCGGCCGCGCGATAGCTCGGCGGGAGCGGCGAGCGTGTAGGCGAACAGCGCATCGGCGCGCAAGTCTTCATCATCAAAGAAGTCGCGCAGGCGGTTAAGCTCGCTGCGGAGGCCATAGTAGCCGGTTCCCCAAACGGCGGCGCGGCGGACTTCCAGATCGGAATCGTTCAGATGCTTCGCGAAGTAGTCGCGAAAGGACGGATGAACCGAGCGCCACATCGCTTCCATGGCTTTGGCGCGTCCGGCGGGCTCGCGATAGAGTTGCTCAATCGCGGCGCGCACTTCATTGCGGTCCGATTCGGCGGCGAGACCAACCATGAGTCCGCCGCGCTCCTCCATGGTGGTTTCGGGATTGCGCATGGCTTCGAGCATCGCCTCCACGATGGCCGGGTCGTCGGTATCGTTGAGGAGCGCTTCCCAGGCGCGCGCGCGGACGGCGGACGAGGCGTCGGTTTGAGCAGAGTGCAAGACTCTGGCACGTTCGTCCGGTTTCAGCTCGCGATTGAAGAACGAAGCCGCCGCGGCGACGCGCACCGAAACCACGGGATGTTCAAGCAGGTCGAGGCGGGTGTCCTCATCGAGCAGGTCGAGATCGGGATCGGCGATTTCGGGGTACGAAGCCCAAATGTCAAAGGGGGTGTTCGTCTCGGCGGGAGACGTAGTTCGGTCCCTGTATAGAT
>JBOGMI010000672.1:0-1077 GCA_050746645.1 Bryobacteraceae bacterium
ATACCGAGGCTCTGCCATTGGTTTACAAATTCATTGGCGATCGCGGTGGCATATTCGGCGGGCGATTGGCCGATCGCTTTCGCCGTGCGCTCGACGTTCTGGCCGTGCTCGTCCGAGCCGGTGGTAACCACGACCGGCTCGAAGCCTTGCTGCGTCTTAAAACGCTTAATCAGATCCGCGGTGAACGTGGAGTAAGCGGTGCCGATATGCGGCGCCGCATTCACGTAGTAAATCGGAGTTGTCAGGTAATACTTGCCTTTGCTCATTGTCTTTGGAAAATGGGGACAGGCTTCGGATTTCCGGACCACAAACCCGCGAAAAAGCAGACATCCTCACGAACCGGAAATGCGTTGCCTGCCCCCATTTTCTACGCCTGCTGTTGCCGAAACGCCGCCGCTGCCGCTTCCATCACCTCGCGCAGCGGTCTGCCGGATTGGCGCGCCGCTTGGCGGCAATCTTCGTATTCGGGAGCGAAATCGCCCGCCTCCGTGTATTTGACGCGGATTTTGCCGAAGGACGTCTCGACTTCCGCCGTCCGGCGGGCCAGCACGCGGCGCTCGGCAGCGAACACGCGCACCCCCAGCGTGGTGGTTTCCGCAAACAGCGCGGCGGTGATTTGTTCGGATAGCTCTGGCGGCGCGATCGCCGAAAGTTGTGTCCCGGGCCGATTCTTCTTCATATAAATGGGCGCCAGTGTAACATCCAGCGCGCCTGCTTCGAAGAGCCGCTCCATGGCGTAGCCGAGCATCTGCGGCGTTGCATCGTCGATATTCGCCTCCAGCACCGTTACTGAAAGCGATTCGGAGGCATTCGTTCGTTCGCCGATCAGAATCCGCAACACATTCGCCCGTCCGGGAAACTCTTTGTCGCCGGCGCCGAAACCTTGCGCCCGGATTCGCATCGAAGGAGCCGGTCCGAATCCGGCGGCAAACGTCGCCAGCAGCGCGGCGCCGGTGGGAGTCGTCAGTTCGGTTTCCGGGCCCGCCGCATAAATAGGACAGTTCTTCAGTAACTCCGCCGTTGCCGGAGCCGGGACCGGAAGCACGCCATGTTCGGTCGAGACCGTTCCGCTTCCGG
>JBOGMI010000673.1:0-1712 GCA_050746645.1 Bryobacteraceae bacterium
CAGGTTCCCTTGTAAGCCGGGAGAATGACGCCGCGGCGCTTCCAATGAATCAGATCCTTGGATGTCGCGAGGCAAAGCTGCGCATCGTGCAGGTTGTATCCCGTATAAGTGAGATAGTAAGTGCCGCTGATGCGCACGACGCGCGGGTCTTCGACCCCGCCTCCTTTTTCGTAGCTCGCTTCCGGCGAAAGCACCGGTTGCGGCCTTACTTTGAAGTGAATGCCGTCGGTGCTCTCCGCATAGCCAATTCGGGATACGTGATGGCGGTCCTGCGCCCGAAACAACAGGATGGTCTTGTTGTCCACGCGGATGGCCGCCGGATTGAAAGCCGCCAATGCTCGCCATCCGCTTCCCGGGCGCAGGAGCGGCTGGTTGGAGATACGCTGAGCGCGGATTCCGACACGGTGTGCCGGACCTGCGGCCAAAGCCGTCAGAGCCAGTAAGCCAAGAAGCGCGATCTTCATGGCGTTGGAGCGAGCGCTCTGATGACGTCGCGGACTATCGGAGTGCCGAGGCCGGTTACGAAATCGAATCCGGGCGCCGCCAGGCAGGCCGCGCCACAGAGTCCGTTGGTGCCGATCGTAATGTCGTTTAACGGTCCGCGCCGGCGGTCCGAGAATGAATAGAGCGCGTAGGCCGCTTGCGAGGTGTTGAGGGGAGTGCCGGATAGCGAATCCGCCCGCGCAATCAACCCGGACCATTGCGGTGCGCCCGCGCTGGTTCCCGCTACCTGGAGCCAGCCGAACAGGCCTTGATACGGCATGCTGTCGAAGACTGCAAGGCCGGTGACCGGATCGCCGAGGAAGGCCACATCGGGAACCGCGCGGGATGGAAAGCCGTTCAGAAATACGGATTGCGCCGGGGATGGCGATTCGAACTGGCTGAGGCCGCCGCTGCTGGAACTCCAGGCCAATTCCTGCCGGCGGCGCGCCACGCCGCGATGGGAGAACACGATTTCCATGGTGGTGCCGCCTACTGCCAGCACATAAGGCGATGCCGCCGGATAGGACACACCGAAACCAGCGTCTCCCGAACTGGCGACGAATGCGATGGAAGGGAAAGCCTCGAAGACCGGATCGACTTGTGTTTCCTGGCTGAACTCCGGTCCGCCCCAACTCATGGAGACGACATTGGCGGTTTGCGCCGCGGCGATTACGGCTTCAAAAAGATTGCCGAAGCTGTCATCGGCCGCTTCTACCAGCAAAATTTTCGCTTGTGGCGCTGTGGCATGCGCCCATTCGACATCGAGCGATGTTTCCAGCGCCCATCCGGCAGCCACTTGCGGGGCGGAACCCGCGGCGTACATTTTGGTGAAACACTTGTTTACCGAAGTGCACTTGGGCAGATTGAATTGTGCATCGAAAATGGCAAGATCCGCCTCGATGTTGGGGTCGTCGTAAGCCTCAACGAGCGCGATAGTCTCGCCTTTGCCGACGGCTGCGGAGCGCCTGGTTGGAAAATCGTACAGCGTGTGCACATTCGCGGGCGTCAGGCCGACAGGTGTGCTGAAGTACACAGGCGCCGCATGGGGGCTTGCGGCATGTTTCGGCATGAGCAGCCGGAATTGGGCGCGTGCATGGCCAGACGCAACGGCCGGCATGCCGACGGTCTGCCCACCGCGGGCCAGGCCGACAAACGCGACGAGAAGGAATCCAATCAAACCCTGTTTCGCTGTCAAAGCAACCTCCGTTTGTGGAAAATACGGAGGTATT
>JBOGMI010000674.1:0-1208 GCA_050746645.1 Bryobacteraceae bacterium
CTGTTTTTCGCGGCCTGGTGCGCGCAGATTCTGTCGCGCCAGATCAGCGTTCCCATTTCGGCATTGTTGGGGGCGGCCGAACAGATTCGCCAGGGCAATTTGTCCTATCGCGTTCGCGTGCGCGCCATCGACGAACTGGCGACGCTGGTCCGCGCATTCAACGCCATGACCAACGAATTGGAGGCAAATGCCCGCGAATTGGAATCGCGCCGCCGCTTCACCGAAGCGATTCTCGAAAGCATTCCCACCGGCGTGATCTCGATCGCCGCCGACGAACACATCGAGCGCGTGAATCGCGCGCTCAGCGGCATTTTTCCGCGCGAAGCCGTGGTGGCGGCGCGCCATCTCGGCGATCTGTTTCAGGGCGACGATCTGGAAGAGATCCGTTACCTGCTCAAGCGCGCCCGCCGCACCGGCGCGGCCGCCAGCCAGATCGAGCTGGAGCGTTCTTCCGGGCTGCTCCATCTGGCGGTAACCGTGGCCTCGCTCGAACGCCAGCGCGGCTTCGTGCTGGTGCTGGAAGATACCAGCGATCTGCTGCGCGCGCAAAAGGTAGAGGCCTGGCAGGAAGTGGCGCGCCGCATCGCACACGAAATCAAAAACCCGCTCACCCCGATCTCGCTCTCGGCAGGCCGCATCGAAAGGCAGTTGCTGCGCACTCCGATCGACGCCGATGCGCGCGCCATTCTCGAAGACTGCACCCAGACGATTCAGCAGGAAGTGCAGGCGGTGAAGCTGCTGGTGGACGAATTCTCCCAGTTCTCGCGCTTCCCGGCGGCGCAGCCCGTGCCCGCGGATTTGAACGAAATAGTGGAAAGCGCTCTGGGTGTGTTCGCCGGCCGGCTCGATGGCATCGCCGTGACGTTCCAGCTCGATGCCCGCCTCCCGCTGGTGCTGGCCGACAAAGAGCAGATGCGGCGCGTGATTGTGAATCTGGTCGACAACGCGGCCGAAGCGATGACCGAGGCGCCGGTTCGCGCGCTGCTGATCGCCACCCGGCAAGCCGCACCGGACCTGGTTGAGTTATCGGTCACCGACACCGGCTGCGGCCTTTCGGTCAGCGATAAAGAAAAGCTGTTTATGCCGTACTTCTCTACCAAGCAGCGCGGCACCGGGCTCGGGCTCGCTATCGTCAGCCATATTGTGACCGAGCATCATGGCCGCGTGCGCGCGGAAGACAATTATCCGTCTGGTGCGCGCTTTCTGGT
>JBOGMI010000675.1:0-5371 GCA_050746645.1 Bryobacteraceae bacterium
GGACAACTCCGATGCCACTACGGCGAAATCCGGCGGTTTTCTCGGCGGCTACAGAAAAGACGAACTCTCGTCGGTATTCGTAAAAGCCGTTTGGGACCTTCCCAAAGGCGCCGTCACGAAGCCGATCAAAATTGCCACCGGATTCGAAGTCCTCAAAGTAGACGATCACACCAAGAACGGACTGGAACCGGTGGCGGACGCGAAAGAAGAGATCGAGAACGATCTCTACGGCAAGAAGATCCAGCCAAAAGTACGCCAGTACCTGACCCAACTCCGCGAAAAGGCGTTCTTGCAAATCAAGCCGGGGTATTTGGATAGCGGTGCGGCGCCCGGCCAGAATACCACTTGGCAGCAAGCGGCAAAACTCAAACCGGAGACCGTCACCAAGGCCGAAGTCGAGCAGAGAACGCGTCACAAGCGCCTGTTTGGCGTCATTCCCATTCCCGGCACCAAGACCACCGTCACGGGGAAGAGCAGCTCCCGCTAGTCTGCCCCACGGTCGCCTATGAAAGATCTGTATGTGAGCGGCCTCGTGCCGAACGAGCTCGTGACCGCCTATCTCCTCGTGCTGTCGAAAGAGGTCCGGCAGAAAAAAACCGGCGAGCCTTATCTGGCGCTTCATCTCGCGGACAAAACCGGCGAAATCGAAGCCAAAATGTGGGACGACGTGGGCGAGGCGACGGGAGCTTTCGAGCGCGACGATTTCATTAAGGTAAAGGGACTGATGCAGGTGCATCAGAACCGGCCGCAACTGACGATTCACCGCCTGCGCCGGCTGGAGGATCACGAAGTCGACTTCGACGATTTCTTTCCCTGTTCCGAGCGCGATCCCGAAGAGATGTTCGCCGAATTGCGCCGCATCATAACCGGAATCGATAACGAGCATTTGCGCATCTTGTTGCAGTCCATTTTTGCCGACGAGCGCATCGCCACTGCATACAAGATTGCGCCGGCGGCTAAGAGCATCCATCACGCCTGCCGCGGCGGTCTCCTTGAGCATGTGCTGTCCCTGTGCGATCTGTGCCAAGTCACGGCGGCGCATTACAAGAACATCGATCTGGATCTCCTGATCACCGGCGCCATTCTCCACGACGTTGGTAAGATCGAAGAGCTTTCCTACGCGCGGAGCTTCGGTTACAGCGCCGAGGGTCAATTGCTGGGCCACATCGTGATCGGGTTACGGCTCATCGGCGCCAAAATCGATCGCATTCCGTCGTTCCCGCCAAAACTGCGCACGCTGGTTGAGCATATGATCGTCAGCCATCACGGGGAGCTGGAGTTCGGTTCGCCGAAACTGCCGGCCTTTCCTGAAGCTCTGCTGCTGCACCATCTCGACAATCTCGATTCGAAGATGGAAATCATGCGCGCTGCCCTGAATCGCGCGCCTCATAGCGAGGGCGAATTTACGGGCTGGATCGCGCCGCTCGAGCGCATCCTGCTCCGCCGCGAACGCTATCTCAAAACCGAGGCGGAAGCGTAAGCGCCCAGGTTTTGTTTCGGATGCTACCATTGAAAGTTGTCAGGCTCCGGGCTTCGTGCAACGGGCGGCTGTAAACCCCGCCAGGTCCGGAAGGAAGCAACGGTAGCGGCTTAGCTTGTGTGCCGCGGATCACCCGGGGTCTGGCAAAAACCCTCCCGATTACGCGCCGAAACAGGGCCATGTACCAAGTCATTGCGAGGAAATACCGGCCGCAAAATTTCAGCGAGCTGATTGGCCAGGAGCATGTCCAAAAAACGCTGGCCAATGCCATCGAGCGCAATCGCCTTGCCCACGGCTACATCTTTTCCGGCCAGCGCGGCACCGGCAAGACGACCGTCGCCCGCATCCTGGGGCGCTGCCTGAACTGCGTGAACGGGCCCACGGCGACGCCCTGCGGCATTTGCTCGAGTTGTGTCGAAATCGGCGCCGGCAACGCGGTCGATGTGATCGAAATCGACGCGGCTTCGAATCGCGGCATCAACGAAATGCGCGAGATCCGCGAAAACGTGCGCTATCGCCCCGCGCGCGACCGCTACAAGGTCTTCATCATCGACGAAGCGCATCAGATCACAAAGGAGGCGTTCAATGCGCTGCTGAAAACACTCGAAGAGCCGCCCGAATGGGTGATCTTCGTTCTCTGCACCACCGAAGCGCACGAGATTCCGAACACCATCGCTTCGCGCTGCCAGCATTTTACGTTTCGCTCGGTAGATTTCTCCGCGTTGATGGAGCGCATGAAATGGATCGCCACGAAAGAAGAGATCGAAGCCGGTGAGGAAGTTTTGTCGGTGCTCGCGCAGGCAGGCGAGGGCAGCGTCCGCGATTCGCTTTCGGCGCTGGACCAGGCTATCGCCTGCTGCGGCAAGACATTGCGGGCCGAAGATGTGCGCTCGCTGCTCGGCATGTTCGGCGCCGATTCGCTGCGCACCGTCGCCGAAGCTGTTCACAAACAGGACGCCGTGCGCATGTTCGAAATCGTTCGCGAGCTGGAGCGCAACGGGCAAAGCCTGCAGCATTTCTGCCGCGAGCTGTCGCGCTACTGGCGTAATCTGCTGGTGGCGAAAATCGCCGGAAAGCCGACGAATCTAATTGCCGCTTCGGAGGCCGAGCAGAACGCATTTCTGGAAACCGCCGCGCTGTTCGGCGAAGAAGACCTGACGCGCTATTTGAACCTGACGCTCGAGATGTATAAGGCGCTGCAATTTTCGCTGCAGCCGCGGTTGCACCTCGAAATCGGACTGATCAAGCTGGTGCATGCCGGCAAACTGCGGCCGATCGAACAGGCGTTGACCGAGTTAGGAAGGCCGGAGCGCACGGCTCCGCCGGCTCCTCCCGCACCGCCGCCTCCCGCACAGAAACTGGCTCCGCCGGTCGGCGATCTGTCGAAGCGGCTTCACGATGCTCTGAACCAAGCCGGCATGAATTTCTCCGCCGATGCAGTTCTGCATTCGGAAGTGCGCGCCGAAGGCGGAGACCTGACCATGCGCGCGCCCAAGGCGATGACTTTGGCGCTGAAAGATCCGGGAGTGCAGCGCGTCGCCTCCGAAGTGCTGGGCCGGTCTGTGCGCGTGCGGATCGTAGCGGACGAATCGCGCGCCGCTGCTCCCCCGGCTTCGGCGGCCGCTTCCGAGCAACCCAACGGCGACGCTGCCGTGCGCGACCGGGCGCTTTCTCATCCTGGCGTCAAGCGCTTTCAGGAGCTTTTCCCTGGATCGCAGGTGCGCACCGTGCGAAATTTGAATGAGTAGGACAGAGGCCAAACGACCATGAAAATGCCCGCCAACATGCAGACCATGATGAAGCAAGCCCAGCAGATGCAGCAGAAGCTGCAGGAGGAGGTTGCGGCGATTCGCGTCGAGGCTTCGGCCGGCGGCGGCATGGTCAGCGTCAAAATGGACGGTCACAAGAGCGTGCTCGGCGTCAAGATCGACCCCGAAGTCGCCGGCGATCTCGAAATGCTTCAGGATATGGTCATGGCGGCGTTCAACGAAGCGGCGAAGAAAGTAGACGAAGAGGCGCAAGGCAAAATGGGCGGCATGCTGGGCGGCTTGGGCCTGCCGCCGGGTCTGTTCTAGCGATTCCTAAATGCCCCCATTTGCCGAGCCGCTTGCCCGGCTGATCCAGGAATGCAAACGCCTGCCTGGGATCGGCCAAAAGTCCGCCCAGCGCATCGCGTTCCATCTCTTGCGCGCGCCTCGCGAGGACGCCGAAAACCTCGTGCAGGCAATTCTGGACATCAAAGACAAACTCGGGCTCTGCGTCGAATGCAACAACATCAGCGACGGCGAGCTCTGCCAGTTTTGCCGCGATCCGCATCGCGACCGCATGTTCATCTGTGTGGTCGAAGAGCCGCATAATATCCTGCCCATCGAGACCACGCACAATTTCCGCGGCCTTTATCATGTGCTGCACGGCACGATCTCGCCGCTGCGCGGCATCGGCCCGGAACAATTGAAGATCAAAGGGCTGGTCGACCGGCTGCGCCAAAACGAAATTCAGGAAATTATCCTCGCGACCAATCCGACGGTCGAAGGTGAAGCCACCGCGGTCTATCTCTCGCGCTTGCTCAAGCCGTTCGGCCCGCGCGTGACCCGCATCGCGATGGGCATTCCCGTCGGCAGCGATCTCGATTTCGCCGATGAGGTTACCATGTCCCGCTCGCTCGAGAACCGCCGCGAGATGTAGCCGCTCACTCGCCGCGTAGCGCTTCGCGGGGATTGATCGCGGCGGCTCGGCGGGCCGGAAACCAGGACGCAAACAGCACGACCACGAATAGCGCCGCGGCCGTTGTCCCCAGTGCGGCGGGATCCCAGGGGCGGACTCCGGCTAGCATGCTGGAGAGCAGATGACCGCACCAGACGGCGCCGATCAGCCCGGCGCACAGGCCAATGGCATATAGGACAAGCGCGCGAGAAACGATCATGTGTACCACATCGCTTTGTTTTGCTCCAAGTGCGATGCGGACGGCGATATCGCGTGTCCGCTGTGTGATCGTGTACGAAAGCAATCCATAAAGTCCGGCTGCCGCGACGATCAGCGCCAAAACGGCGAAGACGCTCAACAGCAGTGCCTCCAGCCGGCGGCTCCGCACGGAATTGGAAACGATCTCATCCATCGTCGCTGCGTGAAACGTCGTCTGCATGGGATCGACTCGATGAATCGTGTGCTGGACTTCGCGGATGAGCGTGGCCGGGCTTTCCGTAGAGCGAACGACGTAGGTCATGATCTGTTTCAGCAGGAACTGCGACCAGAAGGGCGGCACTTGGCGGAAATCGAGATATACCTCCGCATCGGGTGGTTTGGCGAGGCCCATTTGCCGGCTGCCGCGCACGACGCCAACTATTGTGAGCGGATGTTGGGCGAAGTACGGGCCACCCATTGTAATTTGCTTCCCGATAGGATTTTGTCCAAGGAAATAATGCTTCGCGAGGACATCGTTAATGATGACAACCGGCGGCTGGTTCAGCGTATCTGTTTCCGCGAAGAACCGACCTTTCAGAAGAGGGATCTGCATAGTGCGGAAATAATCGCCGCTAGCTGCATTTACCGAGGCGCGTGGCCGGTTTTGCGGAGTTGGCTTTGGGCGCCCTTTGATCTCGAA
Organism: Bryobacteraceae bacterium; assembly: GCA_050746645.1. GTDB lineage: Bacteria > Acidobacteriota > Terriglobia > Bryobacterales > Bryobacteraceae > Bog-105. The sequence goes on from JBOGMI010000675.1 coordinate 5,082, forward strand.
GCCTGTATAGGAATGGCCGTTGCTTAGAGGCAGATAAGTAATGAAGCCGGCCGCCTTTACTCCCGATATATGCGAGATCTGATCCAACTCGGGGCCGTAGACCGTTGTTGCCAAATTCTTGCTCGCGGGTTCCGTTCCGGAAACCGCCGTTTGCATCGTGAGCACATGCTGCGTTGCGAATCCGCGGTTCAGGTGCAACAAGTGATAGAGCGTGTGCAGCAGCAGCGCCGAGCCGGAAAGCATAACGATTGCGAGGCTCAACTGGGCGACAACCAGTAAATCGCGATACC
>JBOGMI010000676.1:0-4677 GCA_050746645.1 Bryobacteraceae bacterium
GAATCGACACCAGCCCAGTACATGCTGCGCGTGGAGCAGACACGGCACTATCCGCGCGACCGGCAGGACGTCGCTCGTTACTTAGTTTCACGCGGATGCCAAACGGACATTTTGATGGCGGCGGCGCTTGGCGATGCGGATCTCGTACGCAAGCACCTGGTTCACGATCCCGGCTGCATCCGGATGAGCGTATCGGAGGAATGGTTTCCTAAGCAGAATCCGCGAGCGGGCGGGACGATTTACATTTGGAAACTGGGGAGGCACCGCACCGCGCACGCGGTGGCGCGCGACTTTGGCCACGAGGAGGTTTTCCAATTACTCCTGAAGCGGACCCCGGAGGATCTGAAGCTGGCGCTCGCGTGCGAGTTGGGCGACGAAGCGGCATTTCACGAATATCTCTTGCAGAATCCGAACGCGACTAGCAGGCTTTCGGAGGCAGACCGGCGCAAGCTGCCCAACGCCGCTCAGAATAACAATGTGCAGGCGGTGCGGCTGATGCTCGAGGCTGGTTGGCCGGTGGATACTCCGGGAGAAATGGGAGCGACGGCGCTGCACTGGGCCGGGTTCAACGGCAATGCCGAGATGGCGCGGGAAATCCTGCGGTTCCATCCGGCGCTCGAACTCAAATCGGAAGAGTATGCAGGGACTGCGCTCTCGTGGGCCGTGTACGGATCCGGGAACGGTTGGCATCGAGATACGGGCGATTTTGTGGGAACGATTCGGGCGCTGCTCGAAGCTGGGGCGGCGATGCCGGAGGATGCGGAGAAGTTGGAGCCTAGCGATGCGGTGTTGGAGATGCTGCCATGAATGGGAATAAGCGTCCCCTTTCTGTTACGATCCTCGGATGCTTGTACCTGGCAGTGGGGATCATCGGCTTCGGTTATCATTTCACCGGGCTGCTGGCGATGAGGGGCTTCCAGCAGGGCGCGGTTTGGGTGGAACTCGCTGAGTTTTTAGCTATTTTGTGCGGAGCATTCATGCTCCGGGGCAGCAATTGGGCGCGCTGGGTCGCGGTCGTCTGGATCGCATTTCATGTGGCCGTCAGCGCGTTTGGTGCGCTGCCCGAATTTGCCATGCACTGCTTGTTTTGTGCCGTAATTACCTGGGCTCTTTTTCGTCGCGAGGCGGAGCGGTATTTCCGAGCGGCGCGCAGCCTCTGAGAGCCTTTCAGCCATCCCGTGGCGCAGGAGATCCCGGGATAGCCACACTGAAGTGTAAAGATTCGATATCTCTACAGCACGGGTTCCCGCCTCGTGAATGTCCGCGCAATATAGAGCGCGCAGCAGTGCCGAAGCGGAACAAATTCGGCTGCGAGTCGAAGCCCATCCGGCGCGTCACTCTCCAGAAACCACGCATTCCGGTTAAGCTGATTGGTAAGGTCGGCGATGGAACCGATCTCGCGGCCCTGAGGAAAAACGAGCGCAGCAATCGGCCGGCCGTGCACATTAGAAATTAGAAATTGCGAGGAAATCATAGGCGGACGAAGCCCGCAACTCGCGCAACTGAATCTCAATCGTTCGGCGAACCTGAGCCGTGACGGGGAATTGGAGGCCTGTAGCGATTCACGAAGCTCCTTCCTGATTCTCCGGTGAACGGCCGCATGGAGCGCGAGGAAGCTCGCTCCCAGCGCCAGGCATCCGGGCAATACGGAGAACAAGAAAGCCCGGGTTGTTAACGAGAGGCGTCCCATCGCTATTCGCCCGAGTCCTTCTCCGGAAGAGAAATATGGACATGGAGCATGCCGGACGCCGGAACTACAACAGGCCATCGCAACCGTCCGGCCGACTTTTGCCACACGTTCAGTGTGTATTTCCCCGGAGGTATGGAGGTCCAGGAAAACGTTCCGTCAGGGCGCGAGCTTTCGGCCCAAGGACTGGAGGTCACAATAATCACGGCATACATGCTCGGGTGGATATGACAATAGACCTGCACAATGCCAGGGCGCGAGAACTTCACGCTGCGGGTGTAGCCCTGCGGGTAATATCCAAGATCGAACGACTGTGCCCGCGACAACGAAAAGATGTTGTGAAAAATCGGGTCCAGATTAGGAAAGGTGACGGTAGAGCCCGATGGAACAATCACCAGAGGCGGATCAAATTGCCGGTCTCGCTGCCGCATCGTGGCCGTGACGGGCGGGGCCGGCGCTTCCAGCTTCGATTCTAGCCACACCGCAACTCTGTCAAACTCATTCGTCTTCCGGTGCGCGGGATGGCCGTCGGGAATTGCGACACCGCGAAGGTTGTAAACCGCCGCCACAGTTTCTCGAACCAGCTTTCTCTGGATCGTGATCTTGCCGGAAATCTCCGCAGCAACGGCATTGCATGACGCCGCACAAAAGAGAAGAACAACACACCGGGCTCGCTTGCTCACGACGCCACACGTACTCCTGTTGATGACTCATCGACGCAGCATGGAAAACCTGTAGCCCGACGGAGTGCGACTTACGCATCGCCAGCAGAGGGGAAAATCAATGGTAGGGGAGGCCTCTTTTTTGCCGTTTAGTACCGCCACTCTGGCCGGGGATGGGATAGCGGCCCGGGAGAAAGGACGAAACCATGCGGCACTCCCTGCGCCAAAGAGAGTAGCGAATGGAGGGGCACGCCGATGCCATATGTTCTGTACGAAGGCACAAAGCTGTACTGGGACCAGCTCGGCAGCGGTCCTCCCGTCCTCCTCATTCAGGGGCTGGGCTTTACGCACGAAATGTGGTTTCGCGTGCTGCCGGTTTTACAAGATGAATACCGAGTTATCCTTTTCGATAATCGCGGCATCGGTCGGAGCGACGTTCCGCGGGGACCCTACCCCATTCGCTTGATGGCGCGCGATGCCTGCGCGGTGCTGGATGCCGCGGGGGTTAGCGCCGCCCACGTTATCGGTGCTTCCATGGGGGGAATGATCGCCCAGGAGATGGCTCACCGCTGTCCCGAACGCGTGCTCAGCCTGGTGCTGGCCTGTACCAGCTACGGCGGCTTGGGCGTGTGCTGGCCCGATCCCCGCCGCATACCGTTTGGCATGCTGTGGTCGAAAGGGCCGTGGGCCGAGCGCGGGCGTTCCACCGAGCGGCTGATCTATGCCTCGGGAACGCCGCGTGATCGGCTCGAGGAGGATCTCCGCATTCGCTGTAACTGCCGCTGGACCAGAAAAGGATTCTTGAACCAGCTCGCAGGCATTTTGGCTTGGAATTCTTACCGCTGGCTGCCCACTCTGCAGATTCCGGTGCTGGTGGTGCATGGCGATGAGGACCATCTGATACCGGTCCAAAACGGCGAAGCCCTTGCTCGTAGAATACCCGGAGCTCGCTACTGCCAAATCCGGGGAGCGGGCCACATTCTGATTACCGATCAGCCGGAGGCCTGCCGCCAGGAGATTGGCGGATTCTTGAGCCGGCAGATAGCCGCAACCCTGTCTAATCCGAATGTTACATTTTCGCGTTCGCGGACATAAACCTGTTGAAGAGCCTCCGCGCGAGCTCTGGTTTGCGTTCGAGGAATTTGCCATCAAATTGCTGGAACAAAAGCATGAATTTCGCCGAGAAGCAGACGTCGGAGCACGCCGCGCTTCTGGCCGGCATTGCCGCCGATTTGGTCCGCTTTGATGAACCGGGAATTTTGCTCGAAAACGTTTTTCGCCATCTCTCGGGAAAAACCGGCGCGGACTTCTGCTTCTGCTATCTGGTGGAGAGCGGCAAGCTGCATTTGGTGTATGCCGGCGGGCTGGCGGACGACTCCCGGTACTCGATTGAATGGCTGGGGTTCCAGGACGGCTTCCACGGCCGCGCTGCCCAAGAAGCTTCCCGCATCAGTATCGCGCAGATTCAAGACTCCGGCGATCCCTCGCTGGCTTTCCTGAAATCCATAGGCGCCGATTCGCTTTGTTGTTATCCGCTGCGGGCGGGGAAGAAGGTCCTGGGCGCGCTTTCCTTCGCCACCGCCAAGCCGGCGGGCTTCGGTGCCGCCGAACTGCAACTGCAGAGTGTTCTGGCCGGAGAGATTGCGCTGGCGTTGGACCGCATCCTGCTCATGGCCGAACTGGAGCGCACCAACGAAGCGCTCGAAGCCGCACGCACCAACTTGCGCCACGCCAATGCGGATCTGGAGCAGTTTACATTTTCCGCCTCGCACGATCTGCGCGAACCGCTGCGACACCTGGCGATCTATAGCGACCTGCTGAACGCCAGGCTGCCCGGCGGCTTGAACGACGATTGCCACGAGTACCTGGCCGTGATCGCAGCGAGCGCCCGGCGGATCGAGCTTTTGGTGCGGGATCTGCTGGCATACACCCGCGCCGCCGCCGATGGAGCGGGCAGCGCGCGGCCGGTCAGCGGCAACGAGGCGCTGGCCCAGGCGTTGGCGGGCCTCAGCGGCCTGATTCACGAATCCAATGCCTCCATCCACACCACCGATCTTCCGTCTATTTATGTAAATCCTCCCCATCTGGTGCAGATTTTCACGCAGCTCGTCGAGAACGCCGTGAAGTACCATCGCTCCGGAGCGGCCCCCGAGGTGCATATCTTCGCGCGCGCAAATGACAGCATTCCCGTCTTTTGCGTGAGCGATAACGGCATCGGCATCGCGCCCGAATACAGCAACCGCATTTTCGGCTTGTTCAAACGTTTGCACACCAGCGAAGAATACGAGGGTACCGGAATCGGCCTCGCCATATGTCAAAAGATCGTGG
>JBOGMI010000677.1:0-2114 GCA_050746645.1 Bryobacteraceae bacterium
CGGCCGCATTCATCATGCACTGAAGGATCTCGCCGGCGGCACGTTCATGCGCTGCCGCGCAACTGGCGATCATCCGCTGCTCGCCCCATTCTTCGTCGTCCCTGGCCATGGCTTCGCTGACGCCGTCGGTATAGGTAACGAACACGTCGCCCGGCTGAAACTGCACCATTCCTTCGAGGTATGCCGTTTCCTTTAACAGGCCGACGACCGTGCCGCCCGTTTCGAGTCGCAGCGGATCGATTCGTCCTCGCCCTTCGGGGCCATCGCGAATGATGAACGGCGGATTGTGCCCCGCATTGACATAGCGCAGTTGGAGCGTGGATGGCGTAAGCACGCCGAAAAAGAAGGTGGCATAGCGGTTCACGGCGGATGCTTGATAGACTTGCCGGTTCAGTTTGCTCACCAGCTTTGGAAGATCGTCCGAGCCATCCTCGGCGATGCTGCGCAGCGATGCGCGAAGGCTCGCCATGAGAAGCGCCGCCGAGATGCCTTTCCCCGCTATATCGCCCAGCGCAAGCGCGAGACGCCCATCGTCGAGCTGGAAAACGTCGTAATAATCGCCGCCCACACCTGCCGCGGGACGGCAGTGGCCGGCGATATCCAGGCATGGAAGCGAGGGCATGACCTGCGGAAACAGACGCTCCTGCACTTCGCGTGCGATTTCGATCTCGCGCGCAACGCGTGCCCGTTCCACTGCAGCAGCGGCCAGGGATGCTGCCGCCTCGCTCAATTCCAGTCCCAGGCCCGTCTGCACAGCTACCGATTCCAGCAAGCGTAAATCGGTGGGCGTGTAAGGTGCTTCGGACCGCTTCGGACCGAGCGCCATCGCACCCAGCAATTCCGTGCGGCCGGGCAGTGGAAGCAGCAATTCAGGCGATTGCGGGTCGGGTGTGCGGCCGTCATTCGCGCTATTGAACATCGGGGTCGATGAAACATGGGACCGCCCGAGTGCGCCGAGTGGCGCAGTTAGCGCCGGGCCGATCGCGTAAGCAGGTTCGAAGTTGCCATTGCGGCGCAGCAGCACCGAAAGCTGATCGACATGCAGCACATCCGAAATTCGTTGCGAAACCGTCCGAATCAGCGCTGCCGGATCTGAAATCGTTTGAGCGGTCTTGGCAAGTTGGCTCAGCATTACTTCGGCGTCATAGGCTTCGCGAAAGAATTTGCGGTCGATCCACTGTTGCAGCAGGTCGGTGGGCGACTTTCTCTTGAGGAACAGGAACCCGAAGATTAGGAGCACCGCGCTCAAGAAAGCTGTTTTTTGCGGGGTGTGATGGTGGGTGACAAGGGGAATCGCAATAAACCAGAGAAGAGCTGCGATCCCGGCAACCCTCGCGACCTTCGCTGTGGTACTGGCCAGCAAGTACTTGCTGCTCATGCGGAGCAGGATGGGCACGTCCATGGCTCGCTGAACAATCACGACGTAGGCCAGGCTGAGCGGAAACGCCAGCATCAGGATGGCGGAAAGGATGTAGAGCCAATGGATCTTGGCGGGATGCGCGATTCCGAACCAGGGCAGGCCGCCATAAATGATCAACATGCTTCCCAGTCCGATCACGGAACCTGCGCGAAGCACCCGCAGCCTCCTCCTTGCGTCAGCCGGCAATGCGGTGCCAGGCCTGCCAAATAGGGCGATCCAATAGAAGATGGCGCAGAAGGCAGTTGTCCACAAGATTACCGAGTTATTGGCTGCATCGATCTGCGCTACGTTTGCGAGCAGATCGAGGTCGAACCATGCGTCGTACTCGAGAAGCAGCGCTACTGCAAGGCCGCATGCGAACAGCGCCAGAACGCACCATTTGAGCCACGGCAGCCAGACATCGATTCGCGACCGCTGCGGAAACAGCAGTCCCAGCCAGAACAATGCGAGGGAAGCCGATACTAATAGCCCCAAGTGCCAATACAGACGGAGCACGAGCCAGATTCCCGGCCACCATTGGTAAACCGAAGACGACATGAGCGACTCCGGATAGCTCAGGATCAGGAGGACGAGCCATGCGTTCAGGTCGAAGGGCCGAGCGAGGGCGACCCAATACCCGAGCAGGAGACAGAATAGCGGAATCACGACTCTAATGAAGACAAGAAGGGCTGCTTCACCAACGCGGAACTTATTT
>JBOGMI010000678.1:0-1064 GCA_050746645.1 Bryobacteraceae bacterium
CGGTGCGGATACGAGCGGCTTCGGGAAGCGGCATGGCCGGCGGAGCGGGTTGCGGCGGGGCTGCTAAAGGCGGAGCGGCCGCGGCATACGTGCGTGCCGCTTGAGACGACATATAGGCTTCCAGATCCTGTTTCGTAATGCGGCCGCCGGCGCCGGTGCCTTTGATCTGCGCAAGATCGATGTTGTATTCGCGGGCCATGCGGCGCACGAGCGGCGATAGCGGACCCTGGTCCTCGCCCGCCGGTTGTGCCGCAGCGTAGGCGGCGCCAGGTTGGGGCGGCGGTTCAATCGGATAAGGCCCGGCGGCGCGAGGCGCCGGCGCGGGCGGTGGAGCAGCAGCGGTGCGGGCCTCGGGTACCGCGGCAGACGACCCCACCTCCACATCGGGCTTGGTTTCCGGCGCCGACTTCACCTGCGGCTCCGCGCTCGGCTGGGGCGCTTGCTGTTCGGGGGCAGGCGCTGTTTGTGCGCCGCTGCCATCGTCCAGCCGCGCCACGACGGAGTTGATGGCGACGGTCGCGCCTTCCTGGACCAATACTTCCTTGAGCACGCCGGCGGAGGGCGACGGAATCTCGGTATCGACCTTGTCGGTCGAAATCTCGAATAGCGGCTCGTCGCGCTCAATGCGGTCGCCCGGCTTTTTCAGCCAGCGCGTTAATGTTCCCTCAACGATGCTCTCGCCCATCTGGGGCATGACTATATCGGTCATCGGATCTCCTCAAAATCTGCGGCAAACCGGTCGCTTACGCTTCCGGCTCGGTTTCCGGTTGTAGGCCGGCCGCTTGCGCTTCCGGCTCCGGTTTCATCGGCCATCACTAATTTGTATTCAAACACCTTCGCGAAAGAAGCGGCGATGGCGCGCATCACTTCCTCGCGGCCTGCCTGGCAGCCCAAGCTGCGCAGCGAACAGACCGGCTTGGCCAGCCCGCAAGGCACGATGTAGTGGAAATAGCTCAAATCGGTTGCGACATTGAGCGCAAAACCGTGCGAAGTAATCCATCGGCTAATGTGAATCCCGATCGCCGCGATCTTTGCTCCGCCTACCCAGACACCTTCGTGCCCCG
>JBOGMI010000679.1:0-3178 GCA_050746645.1 Bryobacteraceae bacterium
CGTCCAGAAAGGGAGCCAACTTCTCAAACCGGACCCTGACCTCCTGAACTTGAACCTGAGTCACTCGGCCAAGTATAAAACATTTCCGGGAGAAACTGTTCCAGTTGTTTTGTGACGGGTCCTAAGCGGCTGGCGAGCAAGGTTTCTTTGGCTTCTTCCAACGCCTGCCGCGCCATTTCCCGGCTGACGGAGGGGAATCCCTGCAAAAAGCGCTCAAGAGAGTGACCCCCCTCAAGGTAGTCGAATAGCGTGCGAACGAGAACCCGTGTGCCTCGGAACGTTGGCTCGCCGGACATAATCGCGGGGTCCCGAACGACGACCGATTCCATGCCTATAGTGTCTCTCATTTTCCACGCAAGTGTCTTGACACAGGCCCAAGCGAAGATCATAATGAGCTGCAGATTGCTCACTAAGCTATCTAAAGTGCTATATGGCCCGACAAGACTCCTTCCAAGGCTCGATTCCCCTGCTCGTTCTGAAAATCCTCGCCAGGCGAGGTCCGCTTCACGGATACGGGCTGACCACCTGCATCAAGCAGGCGTCCCAGGACATTTTGAACGTGGAAGAAGGCTCTCTGTATCCGGCGCTGCACCGCATGGAAGAAGCGGGGCTGATCAAAGCCAAATGGGCCGTAACGGAAAATAACCGCCGCGCGCGGATCTATGAAATCACCCGAGCCGGCTTGAAAGAGCTCGAACACGAGGAGAGCCGCTGGCGGACCATTTCCGGCGCGATCGGAAGAGTTTTGAGAGAGGCTTAGCATGTCGTTGCTATCGCGCTTCACTTCCCTGTTCCGCCCCGGGCGCCTCAACCGGGAGATCGAGGAAGAGCAGCGATTCCACATCGCCTGTCGCACAGAGGAACTGATCGATGACGGGATGGAACCGGACGAAGCAGCCCGCCAGGCGCGATTGGCATTCGGCAGCCGTATCCGAGCGCGCGAGGAGAGCCATGACACGAAGGTGTTTGGATGGCTCGAATCGATACGGCAAGACGTTTATTACGGCTTACGCGGGCTCGCGAAATCGAAGTCGTTCGCGGCGGTGGCCATTCTGACGCTGGCGCTGGGGATCGGGGCCGATACAGCGATTTTCTCGGTAGTGAACGGCGTCTTGCTCAATCCGCTTCCATATCCGCATGCCGACCGGATCATCTCGCTATTCGACGAATATCCGCAGTTCAAAACCGGGTCCATCTCTTACCCCAACTTTCTCGACTGGCAGCGCATGAATCGCAGCTTTTCGGCCATCGCTGCTTATCGGGCGCAGGACTACAACCTCTCCGGCAGTGGCCAGCCCGAGCATCTGCAGGGCGAAATGATCTCGGCGGGATTCTTCGAGATTCTCGGCGTCAAGCCGGTACTCGGGCGAACCTTCAACAAGAAAGACGACCGTCTCCACGCAACTCCCGTAGCAATCATTTCGGAAGGGCTGTGGAGGCGCAAGTTCGGTTCATCTCCCGACATCGTCGGCAAGCGGCTTGTCCTAGACGGCGTAGGGCGAACCGTAATTGGCGTTGTACCTTCCACGTTTTGTCTACGCATCCAGAATTTCCAAAGAGGAGTGCCCCTCAACGTAATCTATACTCCCATCGGCCAGTTCGACCAGCCGCAATTTTATGCAAGCCGCGGCTCAGCCTGGGGTATGGACGCTATCGGCCGCCTCAAGCCGGGGGTCACATTCGAACAGGCACGCCAGGATATGGGCCGGGTGTCGCGCCAGCTTGCCGTGACATATTCCGGCATCGATAGCAACGAAAAAGCGAACCTGATTCCGCTGAAGAAAGAAATCGTGGGCGATATGCGTCCGGTGCTTCTCCTTCTATTGGGCGCGGTTTCGTGTGTGCTGCTGATCGCCTGCGTGAATGTGGCGAACCTGCTGTTGGCACGCTCGACCGCCCGGCGGCGCGAGTTCGCGATACGCTTGGCGGTCGGCGCTGGCCGGGCGCGTATTGTTCGCCAATTGCTGACGGAAAGCGTTCTGTTGGCGTTGATCGGCGGCGGACTCGGCTTGCTAATTGCCAAGTTTGGGACCGCCGCGACCCTCGCCGTGGTGCCGCAAACCGTGCCGCGAGCCGAGTCGATCGGGCTCGACATCCACGTTCTGCTCTTCACGGTTTTTGTATCGCTGGCCACGGGGATCGTTTTCGGGCTTGCCCCGGCATGGAAATTGCGCTGCGCGAACGTCGGCGGCGCACTCAAAGAGAGCGGGCGGACCGTGGCCGGAACACGCAGCCGTACCCAGCGTGTTTTCGCCGTTGTAGAAATAGCACTCGCGCTGGTGTTGTTGGTCGGAGCCGGGCTGATGATTCGCACATTGTTTGCCCTCTGGAATATCGATCCCGGATTCGATCCGCGCGGCGTACTGACCTTTTCAGTTGCTCCGCAACCGTCGCTGGCGAAAGAAAGTCCTGCGGCGATCCGTGCGTTTTACCAGCAGTTGCACAACCGGCTTGCCTCCACTCCGGGCGTGGAAGCTGTATCGCTGAGCTGGGGCTCGACTCCGATGGGAGGCGACAATGAATCGTACTTCTGGTTCGTGGGCAAACCGAAGCCTAGGCATACCGCCGATCTGCCTATGGGGCTCAGATATCGTGTGGAACCCAGCTACCTCAAGATCATGCAAATTCCGCTGAAGCGCGGCCGCTTCTTTACTAGCCAAGACGACAAAAGCGCACCGCCTGTTGCGGTGATCGATGAATCGCTGGCGAGAAAATATTTCCCTGGCCAGGACCCGATCGGCCAGTACCTTGTTACCAAGATCGTTCCCTCCGGACACCAGCCCGAGGCAAGAATCATTGGCGTGGTCGCGCACGTGAATCAGTGGGGTCTGAGTGCCGACGCCGTCAGTCCGTTGCATGCACAAATTTATTCGCCGATCGCGCAGCTGCCGGATCAGTCGATGACCTATAACGCGCAAGGGGCGAAGGTATTCGTGCGCGGCAATGGCCGCCGCGTCCCCAGCTTCCAAATTCTTCAAAACCGGCTCCATTCTTTCGATCGCGAACTGGCCACCTTCGACCCGACCTCGATGGAGCAACTGGTTTCCGGCTCCATCGCAAGCCAGCGTTTCTCCATGTCGCTCTTCGCCGTATTCGCCGGCTTGGCCCTGTTCCTGGCCAGCATCGGCATTTACGGAGTCCTTTCCTATTTCGTCGGGCAGCGCACGCAGGAGATCGG
>JBOGMI010000680.1:0-1353 GCA_050746645.1 Bryobacteraceae bacterium
CGCGAACAAATGAAATCTCATTCCCACGCCGCCTGAGCCGGGCCGGAAAAGCATTCCGTTTGCATGCTGCCAAAGATTGACGGGCTGAATCTCGCGACCGCGAGAAAAAGGATTGACAGCGCACCAATACTGCGTATACTGAATATACACAGATGCACGCTGCACTGATGCTTTCCCAGACCGACAAGCGCCCCATGTATCTCCAGATCATGGAGCAAATCAAGCAGCGGATCGTTGTCGGCGATTGGGCGGAAGGCCAGCCGATTCCCTCCCTCCGCCAACTGGCCGTCGATCTTCAGGTAAGCGTCATCACCGTCAAACGCGCCTATTACGAACTCGAACGCGAGGGCATCATCGTCACGCACCACGGCAAGGGCTCGCTCGTGGCCTCGACGCCGGGGCTGGCCGAGCGCCTCAGCGGCCAGGAACTGCAGCAGCATTTAGAGCAAGCCGCGCGCATTGCGGCGCAACTGGGCATGCAGCCCCAGGAACTCGAAGACCGATTGCGCGAGGCCGGCGGCCGCCTTGCGGAGAAGGAAGAGGAACTCATATGAAAGATCTCGCAATTGAATTGCGCGGAGTCTGCAAGAAGTACCGTTATTTCGCGCTCGACAAGATTCACCTGAAACTCCCGCGAGGGCAGATCATGGGGCTCATTGGGCCGAACGGCGCCGGGAAATCCACCACCATTCGCATCCTGATGGGGCTCGTTCATCAGGATGCGGGAGATGCTCGCGTGCTCGGCTACAAAATGCCCGCGGAGCAGGTTTCCGCCAAGTGGGACATCGGCTTCGCCTCCGAGGACATGCGCCTGTACGACGCCATGACCCTCGCCTGGCACATGAATTTCATCCGGTCGATCTATCCCAACTGGGACGCCGCTTACGCACAACTTCTGCTCAAGCGTTTCGGATTGCGCGCAGAGCAGAGGATCAAGGGCCTCTCTCACGGCCAGCGCGTCAAGTCGGCTCTGCTGCTGGTTCTCGCACGCAAACCCAAACTGCTCGTGCTGGACGAGCCTACCACCGGTCTCGACCCCGTCGCGCGCCACGAGATCCTCCGCGAGTTGACCAATGTCATGGCCGACGAGGACCGCAGCATCCTGTTCTCATCCCACAACACGCAGGATGTGGAGCAGATCTCCGATCGGATTACCTTCATCGATCGCGGGCGAATCATCGACTCCATGGATAAGGAGAGCTACCTCGATCGCTGGCGCCGTCTGCGCCTCGAAGTCCCTCTGGGAACCGAGCTCCCGGCCCTGCCCGGAATCGTCGGTGTGCGGCAGCAGGGGAGGCTCGCTGTCGCTACCGCTAACGCCTTTGTCCCGGATCTTGCCAACGCCTATGAAAG
>JBOGMI010000681.1:0-12576 GCA_050746645.1 Bryobacteraceae bacterium
TTCGGCATGACATGGACCAGCAGTTTGGGGTTGCGGCGCTTGGTCACGCTCAGAGAGGCTTTGGCAAGATCGGTCTCGATACCCATGATCGTTTGGGCTTTTTGCGCGGCGCTTTGGGGCGGCACGCCGACCAGCTTAAACATCTTCTGTATGTGGGCGACATATTTTTGCCGGATCTGTTTGGATTTGGCGTCGGTGCGGAAATAGTAACCCCGTTCGGGAAGACCCAGACCGCCCTGATCGACCGAGGCGATCTCCATGGTGGCGTCTTTCGGCGCGGGCTGCGGCCCAAAGCTGAAGAACACGTCAATGCCAAGATTCTGCAGCCGCGCGATCTCGTCCAGCAGCATTTTTTGATTGCGGATCGCGCGGATACGCTTCAGTTCCGGGAGCAGCGGCTTGTCGCCAAGCCGGTCAATTGCCGTTGTGTCCATGCACGACTGATAAAAGCCGCCGATTCTTTGATCGATCGCCGATTGCTTCTCGCGCTTTTGCGCCTGCTCCAGAATGCTGCGCAGAACCTTCTGGTTGCGCTGGTGCAGCTCGTTGAAGCGCCCCCAGGCGCTCTCGTCGGCAGGGATAGGATGCTCCTTCAGCCAGTTGCCGCAAGCGTAGCGATAGAAGTTCTGGCATGGATTGACGGATCGGTCGATAGCCTTCAGATCGATGCCGCTTGCCGATTGCGGTTTCGCCTGCGACTGCGCCCAGGCTGCGCCCGCGAAGGCAAACAAGCACGCGGCCGCGAGGAGAAATGAATGGAATCGTGTCAAGCTTTTAGTGTAAATCGAAGGCGGCGCCAAAATTTATGGACTGTCCAGCCGAGGATCGCAGCCACGCAAGCCGCTCCCACCCCGATGAGCACGTCACGCTGCACCGTATCCGAGGCCCGCTCCCACTGCGCACCCAGAAAATACCCGGCAGCGAGGAAAATCGCAACCCAGATCACTGCGCCCGGATAGGCGAAGAGCGCGAAGGTGCGGTAGCGCAGACGCGACATACCGGCGATCAGCGCGGCGAAATGGCGCACTCCGGGGATGAAATAGCAGATCGTGAGCAGCCAGGCGCCGATCCGGGAAAACCATTGGTTCACTCGTTCCATACGCTTGGGAGTGAGGTGGACGTATTTGCCGAAACGCGGCACGACGCGGTATCCAAGCACGCGGCCCACGGCGTAGCTGATCGAAATGCCCAGCATAGTGGCCGCCAAGGCCGTGATGAAGGCCAGCCACGGATCGAGAATCCCGCGCAGGATGAGATAACCGGCGAAGACGAGCAGGGTTTCGTCGGGAATGGGCAATCCGACGATGCCCAGGCAGAGCAGGCAGAAAAGCCCCGGATAGCGGTATTGCAGCAACAGATCGAGCACGGAATGCATGCGAGGGCATCCAGAGAATAGCAGCCGAAACCGGCACCGGAGGAAAACCGGGGACAGGCAACGAATTTCCGGGCCGGAGTCTTATTCGCAATAGAAGTATTGTGGTCCGGAAATTCGAAGCCTGTCCCCGGTTTTCCATATCGATTGCGCTACGATTTGCCATATGGCGGATCGCGGAAGCGAAATCTTCGAAGTCCAGTGCCCCTGCTGCGGATCCACGCTGCGCGTCGACCCTGAAACGCAGGCCGTGATTCAGCATCGGGAGCCGGAAAAGAAGGCGGCGATCGAGGACCTGCACATCGCCGCTCAACAATTGAAAGGCGAGGCGCAGCGGCGCAACGAGATTTTCGAGAAGAGCTTCGCCGCCCATCTATCGGCGGAAAAGGTGCGGGAAAAGAAGTTCGAAGAATTGCTGAAGCAGGCCAAAGAGGACAAGGATACCGCGCCGCCGAAACGCCCGTTCGATTTCGACTGAGTGCATCGTAGGTTTGCGTGACCGGGGTTTGCGTGACCGGCGCTGGGGCTACGATTAGACCCAACCTGGAGCCGTGTGTGGCATAATTGTACTTTATGTCTGCTCGCGCTGCCAACTGGTACTGGTTTCGATTTTGGTTTTACCCGGAATCGTGCCGGTGGGCGTCCGCGCGCAGCTAATCATACAGCGGAAAGGTTGACGGAGCCCACTCGGAAGCGAGTGGGCTTTTAATTTTTTAGAGGCTGAACAAGCCCGCTCCGAAGGTGAGTATCCCATGATCATCTCTATGAAACGACACGCGACGAAAGCGGAAGTGGATGCAGTTTGCGAACGTATTCGCGACTTTGGATATAAAGTGCACTCCATCGACGGCGAGGAGCGCGTGGTGATCGGCGCCGTCGGCGTTGGGGACGTGACCGCGTGCCTCGAATCGCTGGAGGCGCTGCCGCAGGTTGAAAAAGCGGTGCGCATTTCGGCGCCCTATAAGTTTGTCAGCCGCGAGTTCCGCCCGCACAAGTCGCAAATCGTGGCCAATGGGGTCGAAATCGGCGGCGACGAGTTCGTCATGATGGCCGGCCCATGCTCGGTCGAAAACGAAAAGCAGATCGTCGAAACGGCGCTCTGGGTGGCGCGGCAGGGTGCGAAATTTCTGCGCGGCGGCGCCTTCAAGCCCCGCACCTCGCCCTACGATTTTCAGGGTCTGGAAGAAGAGGGCCTCAAACTGCTGCGCAAGGCCAAACAAGAAAGCGGTCTGGGCATTATCACCGAGGTGATGAGCGACCGCGATGTGGAAATGGTCGCCGATTACGCGGATATTTTGCAGATCGGCGCGCGCAACATGCAGAATTTCGCATTGTTGAAGACGCTCGGCAAAGCCGGGCGTCCGATTTTGCTCAAACGCGGCTTAAGTTCCACTATCAAAGAGCTGCTGATGTCGGCCGAATACATCCTCGCGCACGGCAATCCGAACGTGATCCTCTGCGAACGCGGCATCCGGACCTTCGAGACCGCTACCCGGAATACTTGCGATATCGCCGCCATCGCGGTTCTGAACGAGCTGTCACATTTACCGGTGATTCTCGATCCAAGTCACGCGACCGGCAAGCGCAGCCTGGTTCCCGCTCTCTCGCGCGCGGGCGTCGCCATCGGCGCCGACGGCCTCCTTGTAGAAGTGCATCCGCAGCCGGAGAAAGCGATGAGCGATGGCGCGCAGTCGCTCTCGCTGGAACAATTCGCGAACATGATGCGAGACCTCAATCCCTACATCGCGTTGTGGAAACAGGCGCGCGTGGGAGAGTTGGCCACGGCGTAGCGGGATAATGCGCATTTTCACCAAGCCCTGGATTCTTTTTCCTGTAATCGCGGTAGCAATCGGCTGCCTCGCCTTCTTCCTCGCCTGGCGCCGCAGGCCGGTCACGAACTCCGAGCTGGTGCGCATGCTGCCTCACCAAGACGACGCGCTATTTTTTGCCGATTTCACGCTGCTGCGCCGCGCGGGAATCATCAAGCTGCTCAGTCCGGCGGCGAAAGGATCGCCTGAATATACGCAGTTCGTCCGCCAGACCGATTTCGACTATTCAAAAGACATCGACGCGATTGCAGGCGCGGTAAACGGCGATCAGTTCGTATTTCTCATTCGCGGCCAGTTTGACTGGCGCTCGCTGCGCCGTTACGCAATGCACCATGGCGGCCACTGCAAACACAAACTCTGCCGCGTGCCCGCTCTCGAACCAGACCGATGGATCTCTTTTCGACCTCTCCGATCCGACGTGATGGTGCTGCGAATCGGCCGCCCGCTGTCTGCGAAATCGAAATGGGTTGGGGAAGCAAGCGGCGATCCGATACCTCAGGCGCCGGTCTGGATCAAGCTATTTCCGCACGTCTTGCACAATCCGAAACGGCTGCCGCTCGCACTGCGCTTCTTCGCTACCGCGCTCGAACCCGCGCGTTCCGTGATTCTCTCGCTCCAGGCTGCTCGCTCCGGCAGCGGCGATGCATTTCAAATTCAGTTACACGCCCAATGCGCATCGGCTGCCACGGCAACCGCTATCGCGAACCAGCTTCAATTGGACACCAAATTCTTAAAGCTCGCACTCACGCGCAAGCACCCGAATACCAGTTCCACTACTCTTGCCGAAGTGCTGCTCGCGGCAAAATTTCATAGCGCCGGGACCGAAGCGATGGGCGTTTGGCCGGTCAGCAAGGCGCTGGTGCACTCGCTGGAATAACGATATATACTCATGATATATGCCGTTATATATCAACGACGCGGAGGTCTCTCGGCTGGCCGACGAATTAGCCGCGAAGAGAGGCGAGAGCAAGACCGAACTCGTCCGGAAATTGCTGCGGGAGGAAAATGCTCGCCTGGGGCGGCTTCAAACTGCCGAAGAGCGGCTGCGCCGTCTCAAAGAAATCAGTGCAAAAGCTGCAAAGATCGCCCGTGAGAGCGATCCGCCTTTTTCTTACACTAAGAAAGATGCGGACGCGATGTTCGAATATCTCGAATCCGAGGCAAAGCCCGCCACGAGACGCAAACGCCGGGCGTCGTGAATGGTCATTGATACTTCCGCGCTCATTGCCATCCTGAATGGCGAGCCCGAAGCACACGACTTCCTGCAGCGTATCGTTTTAGATCCGCGTCCATGTATATCAGCCGCCACGCTTATTGAGGTGCACTTAGTTCTCACCGGCCGGCCGGAGATCCGCCAACAGTTAGCCGAACTAATCGTCGAGGCCGGAATCGAAACAGTCGTGGTCGATGAAAAGATCGCCGGCCTTGCACGGATGGCTTCCGATCGGTATGGAAAAGGAACTCGCGCAAAATTGAATTTTGGTGACCTCTTTTCGTATGCGACGGCCAAGGCTTTGCCTGCTCCGCTGCTTTTCAAGGGAGACGACTTCGTGTACACCGATGTAGAGATTGCGACTAGGAGCTAATCTAAACCCCTTGCCGGTTGGAATAGCATTTGGATAGGTCCATCCCAATGACATACAAGCACACTGCCATTTCCGAAATCAGCGTGCCGCGAGCGGTTGTACCCGCCTTCCAGCATGCGCTTGACACCTACGCCAGCGAGACCAGCAAGACCGCTTCGATCTGGGAGGCTTTCGGCGACGCCGATCTTGACTGGCGTCCGCATCCGCGCTCGTCCACCGTGCGAGAGATTTTTCGCCACCAGTTGTTAAGCGAGCGGCGGTTCTTTGCCGAATTCATGCTGGTGCCGGAGCCCGCTGCGGAGGCCGTGCTGCCGCCCGAGGACCGCGCCGCATCCTACACGGACCGGCTGGTTTCGCTTGCGCAGCCGCGACTCCCGTTTCTGGCGCGGCAAGAAGCCGATTGGTGGGCGGCCCGCGAGCCATTCTTCGATGTGGAGCGCGAACGCAGCTGGATTTTCTGGCGGCGCGTCCTCCACAGCGCCCATCATCGGACACAGCTCGCAGTCTATCTACGGCTCATGGATCGCCCGGTTCCACCCATCTACGGACCTACTGCCGACATGACGTGGCAGGGAGCCGATCCAACAGTTACTGTGGAAGCGTCTGGGCGGAAATAACAGCTCATTAAATTTGCGAATATTTCGCCGGAGTGAGAATTGTGCTGTTGATGTTTGTAACGATCTGGTCGTAATTGAATCGCGGATCCTTCGTTAGCTTCGTCCACTCCGGGTCGGTAAAGAATGCCTTCCATTTGGCGTTCAGTTCCGATAGCCGCGGAAAGCTGATCATGTAGGTCACATTGGGGAGCCGCGGGCCAATCAATTTGTCTCCGTAAAATACCGGCCAGAATCCGGCTTTGTGAAAGACATCGAACTCGCCGCTGTGGAACATTTCGATCTTCCGCAGATGCGCCTGATGACTCGGGTTCTCATAGGTCCGAAGCTGGAAGACGCGCTGGCCGTGATGGGCGGCCGGCGGAGGCGGCGTGAGTTTGGTGCCCTGGAAGGCCGCCATCAATTCGCTCTCCATCCGCTGAAACGCCGGAGCTTTCGAGGTTGCCTTTAAGAAAGGCTCGCCTGCGCGCAGATACGCATCGTCTTGCGCGAGATGCTGCTCGCGCGACACAAACGTTTCCGCTGACGGATACGGAATCAGGACATAGATGGCGGGCAGATGTACGCCAAGATACAGATTGAAGACGCCGACCGGCTTGATCTGGAGCCGGTTCAGCGCGGGCAGGAGCGCCTCGGAGAGATAGTTGTTAGTCAGCTTCGATTGCGCCCCTTGCTCTAACTGATAGCGGCGCAGCTCGTAATATTCGCGAGCACCGTCGCCGGCGCGGCGCTTTTTCGCCATGCCCGGCACAGCGGATGCCGATGCGGCGGCAAGCATGGATGCCACAAAATGGCGTCTTTGCAAAATAGATATCCTCCCCATGCATTCTACTTTGTCTACGATTGAATCAGCGGGATGAGCCAAATGAGCGCCATCGTCATCGGCAGCGGTCCGAACGGGCTTGCGGCGGCGATCGCCTTGGCGCAGGCTGGATGCGATGTAGAAGTGCGCGAAGCGGCTTCGACGCCGGGCGGCGGCGCGCGAACGGCTGCAATCACGCTTCCCGGCTTTCTCCATGATCTCGGCTCGGCGGTTCATCCGATGGCGGTCAGTTCGCCGTTTTTCTCCGAACTGCCGCTGGCCGCGCATGGACTCGAATGGATCCACTCTCCGGCGCCGCTTGCGCATGCGCTCGACGATGGCGGCGCGGTGCTGCTCGAACGCAGCGTCGAAGAAACAGCCGACCAGTTTGGGCGCGATGCCAAACGCTATCGGAAGCTGTTTCGGCCTCTAGCGGAAAATTGGAACACACTTGCGCGCGAGATTCTGCGCCCGCTGGCGCGTGCGTCCCATCATCCGCTACTGGTCGGGCGTTTCGGAATACGCGCGATTCAGCCCGCAACGTTGGTGGCCAAAACTTTTCGCGATGCTCGCGCGCGAGCGTTGTTCGCCGGACTCGCTGCTCACTCGACGCTTAAGCTCGAAGCTCCGCTCAGCTCGGCTTTCGCCTTCATCATGGGCGCCGCGGGCCATGCCGTTGGCTGGCCCATTCCCAAGCGCGGGGCGCAGTCGATCACAGATGCGCTCTGCGCTGTTCTCCAATCGCTTGGCGGCCGCGTGGCGACCGATTCCCGTGTGGAGAGCTTGGACGCGCTTGGCGCTGACTATTCGATTCTCTGCGATGTGATGCCGCGCCAGTTCCTCTCACTCGCCGGCGAGCGGCTTCCGCTTCCGTTTCGCGAATTGCTTGGCCGCTATAAACACGCACCGGGCGTTTTCAAGGTGGACTGGGCGTTGCGCGAGCCGATTCCATGGCGGGCACAGGGTTGCTTTCGCGCCGCGACCGTACACTTAGGCGGATCGTTCGAAGAGATCGCGGAATCCGAACGTGCGGCATGGGAAGGGCGCGCGCCGCGAAATCCGTTTGTGATTCTTGTCCAGCCGAGCCTTTTCGATCCAACGCGCGCCCCCGAGAGTAAACATACAGCTTGGGCCTATTGCCACGTTCCCAACGGCTGGCGCGGTTCGGCGCTGGATGTGATCGAAGAGCAAGTGGAGCGCTTCGCACCAGGCTTTCAGGAGTGCATTCTTGCGAGGGCCGTCCATGGCACGGCGGATCTGGAGCGCTGGAACGCGAATTTGATCGGCGGCGATATTAGCGGCGGCGCGCCTACGCTGAAACAATTCTTTCTGCGGCCGACCTGGCGCCGCTACGGAACACCTCTCAAAAACGTTTATCTATGTTCGTCGGCAACGCCGCCGGGAGGCGCCGTGCACGGCATGTGCGGGTATTGGGCGGCACAATGGGCGCTGAGGGAATTGAAATCACGCCAGTAGCGGTGTTTTTGCCGGCAGGTTCGTGGAGAGCTTAAAACAGCTTGCTCAGTTCGCAAAGGCTTTGCGTCCGCAGCAGACGCGGATGGCTCTCCGGAACTTCTTCGCGCTCGAAGCTCCAGGTACGCGGGTGGGGAACGTAGACCGCGTGCAAACCGGCGGCGAGCGCCGGATTAATGTCCGATCTCGGCGAGTTGCCGATCATCCAAGTTCTTTCCAGCGCGAATCCACGCTCGCGCGAAAGCTCGCGGTAGGCCGCCTCGTTCTTCTCTTTGACAATCGCCGTATGGGCAAAATAGGACGCCAGCCCGGAGCGGTCGACTTTCAGCCGCTGCTCTTCGGGATCGCCTTTGGTGAAGAGCGTCAATTCGTGGCGCGCGGATAATTCAGCCACGGTCTCGGCCGCGCCGTTCAGCAGCTCGATCGGTTTCTCGAGGATCGCATAAGCAAACGTCTCGATCTGCGCCAGGTCCTGCTCCGAGATGTCACGTTCGGCGAGGTTCCGGTAACAGGCCGTCAGGTTGTGAGCGAAGTTTTTGGACCCGTAGCCGTTGATTCTCGCGTTGGCCACTTCGATTTCGTCGAGAAGGGCGCGAACCTGGGCGGGCGCGAGCGAGGAATGGGCCAGAAATGCGCAGAAGCGGTCAAAGGCTTCCTCGAAATAGATGTTGTTTTCCCACAGCGTGTCGTCGGCGTCGAAGATCAGGTGCTGGCGTTGCAATACGGCCGCTCCTAGGTGCCGCTCAGGTGCCTGGCGTGGCCGTTTTGCGGCGCCAGGCGCTTGGCCGCGAGCGCTTGCACGCGCTCAGCGGCATATTCGGGCAGCATGGAGGAAATGTATTGCAGCCGCTCGGTCTCCGAACGCAGCGAAAGAATCGTCAGCCGCTTCTCTACATCGAAGATCAATTGAGCGATTTGAAAACTCATCGGGTTCCGCGGCATTTGCCCGTCTTCGCTCTCCTCCGCGCCTTCCAAGCGGGACAACTGGCGGTAGGCGGCGATCGCTTTTCCGAGCAGATTGGCCGGCGGATCGAGTTCGCCCTCGTCGTCGAAGAATTCGACCGCGGCGCGCAGATAAGGCTTGCCGTCGTCGAGCGAAGAAACTTTGAAGCGCCTGCGACCCAGCGCGATCAGGTCCATCCGCCCGTCCGAATACTTGCTCACAATCCGCTCCACGGTCGCGGTGCAGCCCACGTTCGCAATTCCTTCCTGTTTCGCCAGGACCACGCCGAACTCGGCCGAGCGCGGGACAATGTCGTTCATCAGCTCCTTATAACGCTCTTCGAAGATGTGCAGCGGCAGCGGCATGGCCGGCACCAGCACAACTCCGAGCGGAAACAGCGGGAGCAATTGCGTTCCCATACCTCATTATCGGCTAAGCTGTTAGCTTAGCTGTTGGCTTTTAGCTGTTAGCTCTTAGCTTTTAAGCGATGCACGTTAGGCTAAAACGCACGCCGGGCTTATACCTGGCGGGATTTATGGGTTGCGGGAAAACCACCGTGGGCCGGCTGCTCGCCGAGGAACTCGGCTGGAACTTCATCGATGTCGATGCCGAGATCGAAAGCATGCAGCGCCAGACTATCGCGCGGATTTTTGCCGAGCAGGGCGAGGCGGCGTTTCGCGAACTGGAATCGCGAGCCATCCGCGCTCGGGTCGCGGCGATCGAAGCCGGAGATCCTACCGTAGTCGCGCTGGGTGGAGGAGCTTTCGTGGTGCGGCCGAACTGGGAGTTGATCGAGCGCAACGGAATCACGATTTGGCTCGATTGCCCGCTCGACCGCATCCGCAGCCGCCTTAGCGCCGACGGCGTGCGTCCGCTGGCCCAAGATCCGCTGCATTTCGAACGCCTGTTCGAGCAGCGCCGCCCGCTCTATGCGCGCGCGCATTACTCGATCGATGCCGGCGCCGGCGACCCGTCGGAAATCGTGCGCAGTATCCTTGGACTGCCTATCTTCTGACCCGTGTGACCGCCGCCGAACGTAAACTCCGCCGCGATGCGCTCGCCATCCTTCGAGCGGCCATCGATGCCGCCGATGCGGGCAATGCCGTGCGCCGGCATTTGTCGATTCGCGGACGGTTTCTCGCCGCCGGTTTGGTGAAACTCGCTTTGGCGGATTTCGATCGCATCTTTGTCCTCGTCGCGGGAAAAGCTTCCGTGGATATGGCTCGCGCCATCGAGGAGATCCTCGGCGAGCACTTATACCGTGGCCTGGCCATTACCAAACAGGGCCATGGAACGCGCCGACTGCGCAACATGCAAGTCATCGAGGCCGCGCATCCGATTCCCGACGAAACCAGCCTCGGTGCGGCGAGCCGCGTGCGGGAATTGCTGGCGAATTTGAAGGCTCGCGATCTGTTGATTGTCGCGATCTCCGGCGGCGCATCAGCGCTGCTCACCGCCCCGGCTCATCCGCTTACCCTTGCCGATAAGCAAAAAACCACCGGGTTGCTCCTGCGCGCAGGCGCGAGCATCTCGGAACTGAATGCGGTTCGCAAACATCTTTCGATGCTCAAAGGCGGCCGTCTGGCCGCGGCCGCTTATCCGGCCACGGTAGTGACTCTCTTGCTCTCCGATGTGATCGGCGACGCTTTGGACGTGATCGGCTCCGGCCCTACCGCGCCGGACTTTTCGACGTTTTCCGACGCCGTCGCGATCTTGAGCAAATATCGTCTCCTGTCGAGGGTGCCGGCGCGCGTGCGCGCATATCTGGAGGCGGGCTCGCGCGGACTGCATCCTGAGACTCCCAAGCCGCGCGATCCGCTCTTCCGCCGCGTGCATCATGTCGTTGCCGGAAGCAACCGCCTGGCGCTCGAAGCCGCGCGATCGGCGGCGAAGAAGCTGGGCTACCGAACGCTGCTTCTTTCGAGCAGCATGCAAGGCGAAGCACGCGAGGTGGCGCAAGTACATGCAGAGATTTTGCGCGAAGCGATTTCGTCCGGCAATCCCGTTCGCCCGCCCACATGCATTCTCTCGGGCGGAGAAACCACCGTGACGGTATGCGGACCGGGCATAGGCGGCCGCAACCAGGAATTCGCGCTCGCGGCCGCTATTGCCATTGCCGGTTTGCCCAATGCCGTCGTGCTCAGCGCCGGAACCGACGGAACCGACGGGCCTACCGATGCTGCCGGCGCGATTGCCAGCGGTACGACCGTCGCATGCGCTACACGTATCGGCCTCGATGCACGTAAGCACTTGCGCGAAAACGATTCGTATCCCTTCTTCGACGCGCTCGGCGATCTCATCCGCACCGGCCCCACCGGGACGAACGTGATGGATATCCACCTGCTGCTGGCGGGTTAAGTACGTCAGTTCAGAAATTCGCTACGTATTCGCGATAGCAGCTCTCAGCGATCAGCCTTCGAGCCAAGTCGCTGAAAGCTGACGGCTAAGGGGGGTTAGAACCGAAACCGCGTTCTAACCCTATCGGTATACGTACCTTCGTGGGCAGAACAGGGTCAAGAAGCTCCGATAAGCGTTTTGTGATCGCTGCTGGTTGAACCAAGGGCGGTCGAAGAAAAAGGAGCAACGAATGAAAAAATTTGGATCGGTTTTTCTGTTGGCCGCAGTTTCGTGCTTGTGTGCCGCCCCGCACAATGCGAAGATTTCGACCGACCTGACAAACGACCAGAGTAAGGCCGCAGTGGATGTGATCATCCAGTGGAAGGTCCCCATCGGCACCGCTACGGAAGAAGCGGTCAGCAAAGCGGGCGGCGCCACGATTTCCGAATTCAAGGCCCTCGATTCGGGAGAGTATTCCGTCCCGGGCTCCGCGCTGGCGGCGCTGAAGAACGACCCGTCGGTGAAATACATTTCGCCCGAAAAACGGCGCGTGCATCGGAAGTCGATCAATTACAAGGCGGACCTCACCGCATCCGCAGTGAACGCGCCTTACGTTTGGCAATCCGGTTACACGGGGAAAGGAATCGGAGTTGCCGTCGTCGATAGCGGCATCACGCCGGTTCCGGACCTGACCTCCGGATGGAAGAGCGACATTGTTTATACGCAGGACTTTACACCCACCGCTTACCTGGCGAATGGCCGCAAGGCATCGACGTGGCAGGGCTATGGACAGGATTGGTTCGGACATGGCGAGCACGTTGCCGGAATCATCGCTTCCAACGGACAATCGTCGAGCGGGTTTCTCTCGACGCGCACTTTTATGGGCGTTGCTCCCGGCGTCAGCCTGCTCGACCTGAAGGTATTGGACGAGACGGGCCAGGGCACCGACGGCGCGGTGATGGCGGCGATCAACGAAGCCATTCTGCTCAAGAACCAATACAACGTTCGCGTGATCAACCTTTCGCTCGGCCGGCCGGTCTACGAGAGTTATAAACTCGATCCGCTGTGCCAGGCGGTGGAAGCTGCCTGGAACGCGGGCATCGTGGTGGTGGTCGCGGGAGGCAACGACGGCCGCGATAACTCTAACGGCACGGAGGGCTACGGCACCATCACCGCCCCCGGAAACGATCCCTATGCCATCACGGTGGGCGCGATGAAGGCCATGGGAACGCCGGGCCGCACCGACGATCTGATTGCCACCTATAGCTCGAAGGGCCCGACGGCGATTGATCATATTGTTAAGCCGGATATCCTGGCGCCCGGCAATCTGGTCGTATCGCTGCTGGCGCCCAATGGCTTGTTCCCGGCGGCGCATCCGGAAGGTGCGGTGGCAGTGAGTTATTACGAGCGACCCACCCTGCTGGGTTCCCTGCTTGGCACAGTTGGCGATTTATTAAATGGAGTCGGATCGTTGCTCGGCTCGACCGTTTCCGGACTGGAAGGCGGTCTGATCGGTCCTGTGCAGACGCCGTCTAATCCTTATCAAGAACCACGGCGCGTCTATTTTGGTTCGAGATACTCCAGCGCCTACTACACTCTGAGCGGAACCAGCATGTCGGC
>JBOGMI010000682.1:0-2076 GCA_050746645.1 Bryobacteraceae bacterium
GAACCTCCGTATTGCCGCTCTTCTGGTTCTGGCGGTGTCCTGCTGCGCTGCCGCCGGTTCCACAGCAGACCAGCTCGCGCGCGAGGCCGGAAAAGCCGAACATGAAGGCCATCTCGTCCGCGCCTACTTCCTCTATGCGCAAGCTTCCGCCGAGGAGCCGAAAAATGCCGTTTACCGCGAAAAACGCGATCTCCTGGCGCCTCTGGCGCAGATCCTCACAAAGCCGACGGTCCAGAAAGCCGCTTCCACACCGCCGCTCCAGATCCACGGACCTGCTCCGCTCCATCAAGTCTGGAATAGCGCCCCGAATTCCGGTTCTGCTCTGAAGGGATTGCCACAGTTGCACGACAGCCCGGCGGTTCACGATTTCCACCTTCGCGGCGACACCAAAGCGCTGTTTACCCGAGTGGCGGGCGCTTACGGCATTCAAGTTCTATTCGATCCGGCCATGCAGCCGCAGCCCAATTTGCGTTTCGATATCGGCCATGCCGGATTCCGCACCGCCATGCTGGGCCTCACCGATGCTACCGACACCTTCCTGTTTCCGGTAAATACGCACACCATTTTTGTCGCGCGCGACACCACCGCCAAACGCTCGGAATACGAACCGGATATTTCGCTCACCATCCCGCTGCCGGAGGCAATCGATCAAAAGCATCTCATCCAGGCCGCAAACGCCGTCCGTTCCGCGCTCGGGCTGCAATCCATGGCCTGGGACAGCGTCAATCATACGGTTCAAATCCGCGGCCCGGTCACTCGGGTGAAGATCGCCCGCGGTTTACTCGAAGCGCTGTTGCTTCCCAAAGGACAGGTATCGATTGGCGTCGAATTTCTGACGCTTGATAAAGACCGCAATTATCATTACGGCCTGTCGTTCCCGACCGCTTTCAACCTGATCGATCTGGGCCATCTCGGGCATTTCCAATCGCTCATCTCGATTCCAAGCGGCATCACCAATGCCTTTGCCTTCGGCGGAGGCGCAACGCTGTTCGGCGTCGGGTTGACGAACGGCGCGCTGTTTGCGCAGTACACGAAATCAATCGCCACGAATCTCTACCATGCCACCGTCGTCGTCGCCGACGGGCAAACCGCCGACTTTCACATTGGAGACAAATACCCGATCCCGCAATCGATTTACACCGGCTTTCAGCAGAGCGGGCTTCCCGGCATCTACAATCCGATCGGCCAAGTGACTCTCGTCGACCTGGGGCTGAAGCTGAAAATCTCGCCGCAAATTCACGGCGATGGCGACATATCTCTCAAGATCGATGCTCAATACAGCGCGCTGGGAACGCAGACATACAACACCATTCCTGCGATCGCCCAACGCACCTATCAAGGCACTGTGCGCCTGCGCCAGGGCGAATGGGCCGTACTCGCCGGGCTGGATCAAAAAACGCATTCAGTTACGCGCAGCGGACTGATCGGGCTGGCACAGGTCCCCGGGCTAAATCAGGTCCTCAGCGAAAATACCCGCGACACTCAAACGGGCCAGACACTCATCGTCATTAAGCCGACCATAACGCGGCATCCCATGACGAGCTGGATCAGTCCGCAGTACTTACTCGGTCCACGCGGCGGCGACCGCGTGTTACTGTAAGAAGCTCTCAGCGGTCAGCCGTCAGCTTTCAGCCGAGAACCGAAAGCTGATCGCTGATCGCTGAGAGCTAGCTTATGTCCCGAATGCGCGAAGAGATTTGCGAGCAGCCCCAGGCGATCGAACGTACACTCAATGCGGAATGGCCGGAGGCAGAGAAGCTGCGCCGCCACTTCGAGCGCCATCCGGTGCGCCTCATCGTGCTGGCGGCGCGCGGCACTTCCGATAACGCCGCTCAGTTTGGCCGCTACCTGCTCGAGATTGTCACGGGCATTCCGGTCTCGCTCGCCGCTCCTTCCGTCTTTACGCTCTATGGCGCTAAACTCGCCTGGAAAGATACGCTGGTGGTGGCGATCTCGCAATCCGGCGAATCGACCGACATCAACCTGGTGCTTGAAGCCGCGAAAAAGGCCGGCGCATTCGCCGTGGGCATTACGAATGAAAGCGAGAGCAGCCTCGCCCGCCTGGCCGCGCAGACT
>JBOGMI010000683.1:0-3317 GCA_050746645.1 Bryobacteraceae bacterium
TGGTTCCGCGATTCGCCGCTGCGCATGCACTCGCTGCACTCGCCCATGTATGCCGACGATGTATGGGGGCGGTCGGGGCCGCGGGCGGTGATCGATGTTACTGAAACCACGAAGGCGCAGCGGATGAACAACGTGGACGAAATCAAGCGGGCGCTCGAAATCTCCGAAGCAGTTCCATTTCGCTACCTGATTCAGCACGTCGGAGTTTCGGGCCAGGAATACGACGAGCACCGGGTGGAGGCGGCGTTTTCGTCGCTGGACGAAATCCGCAGCTTTGCCGGGCAGCGCGGCGTGGAAGTGCTGCTCGAAAATATACCAAACGAGCTGGCGTCGGCTCAGCGTTTGAACGAGTTTCTGGCGCAAACGCATCTGAATCTCAATTACTGCTTCGACATCGGCCATGCGCACATGACGTTCGGCATCGACGATCAATTCAAGCGCATGAAGCCGCGCATCCGCTCGACGCATATTCACGATAACAACGGAGAAGAAGATCAGCACCTGTTCCCCGGGAAAGGGACGATCGATTGGTCTTATGCCGCGCCGCTGCTCGCATCGTGCCCCGATAGCTGCCCGCTGCTGCTCGAATTGAGGGAAGTGGCGGAGATGGAGCGGCCGGTGGAAGAGGCCAGACGTGCCGCGGACGATTTATTGAAGCAAGCGGAACGGAATGAGCAACGAGCCTGAGCCTGCGGTGATCGCAATCGGCGAGGCGCGGCAGCATGAAGGCGAGGTGGTGCGGCTGCGCGGCTGGCTGTACAACCTGCGAAAATCCGGGAAAATCGTGTTTCCGATTCTGCGCGATGGCACCGGGCTGATGCAATGCGTTGCAGTGAAGAGCCGTCTGCCGGAGGAGGTTTTTGAAAATCTCAAACATCTCACGCAAGAAAGTTCATTAGAGATTACCGGCAGCGTGCGAGCCGAGTCGCGCGCGCCTGGCGGTTACGAACTCGACGTGACAGACGCGCAGATCCTGCAGCGCGTGAACGAAGAGCAGCCCTATCCGATCACGCCGAAAGAGCATGGCGTCGATTTCTTGATGGATCATCGGCATCTGTGGCTGCGCAGCCGCCGCCAGCATGCGGCAATTCGGGTGCGGCATGAAGTGATCCGGGCCATCCGCGATTACTTCGACTCGCACGGCTTCACACTCGTCGATACGCCGATCCTCACACCCGCGGCCTGCGAAGGAACAACGACGCTGTTCGAGGTGGATTATTTCGGCGAGGAGAAACTCTTTCTGACGCAATCCGGCCAGCTCTATAACGAAGCCAACGCGATGGCGTTTGGGAAAGTGTATTGCTTTGGCCCGACGTTTCGCGCCGAGCGCTCGAAGACGCGGCGCCATCTGACCGAGTTCTGGATGGTCGAGCCGGAGATGGCGTTTGCGGATCTCGAAGAGATCAAGCGCGTCGCCGAAGAGTTGATCGTGTACACCGTGGGCCGGGTGCTCGAACAACGCCGCGAAGAGTTGAAAGAGCTGGAGCGGGATACGTCGAAGCTCGAATCAATCAAGGCCCCGTTTCCGCGCATGAGCTACGGCGATGCGGTGAAGCTGTTGGAGTCGAAGGGCAGCAGCATCCAATGGGGCGGCGATTTCGGCAATGCGGACGAGACGCTACTTACCGAAGACCGCGACCGGCCGGTAATTGTGGACCGCTTCCCCGCCGCGATCAAGGCTTTCTATTTTCAGCCGGACGCCCAGCGGCCTGAGCTGGCGCTGGGCGTGGACATCATCGCGCCGGAAGGTTATGGCGAAATCGTTGGCGGTGGGCAGCGGATACACGATCTGGCGCTCTTAGAGCAGAGGCTAAGCGAACACAATCTGCCGCGCGAAGCGTTCGAGTGGTATCTCGATCTGCGGCGCTTCGGAACCGTGCCGCATGGCGGGTTCGGCATGGGCGTGGAGCGCTTTGTGGCCTGGATGTGCGGCCTCGAGCACGTGCGCGAAACGATTCCTTATCCACGCATGCTGTATCGCACCCGGCCCTGATCGTTTCATGCGGCAATCCACTATTGCGATTCTAGGCGCGCCGCTCGATCTGGGCGCAGGGCGGCGCGGCGTAGATATGGGCCCTTCTGCGCTGCGGCTGGCGGGCTTGAATACGAAGCTACCGTCGCTCGGCTACGAAATCGAAGACCTGGGCAATGTTTCGGTCGCGCAGCAAGAAAGCACACCGACGGGTCCCACCAATGCGAAATATCTCGCGCACATCGCCAAGACCTGCGAGAAGCTGGCGGGCATGGTCGTAGGCGCGATGGACGCGCAGAAATTTCCACTGGTGCTCGGCGGCGACCATTCGATTGCGGTGGGAACGGTTTCCGGAGCGGCGGCAGCGCTGCGCAAGCGGGGCGGGAAGACCGGCTTGATCTGGATCGATGCGCACGCCGACATGAACACGCCGGAATCGAGTCCTAGCGGCAACGTGCATGGGATGCCGCTTGCTTGCTGCATCGGGTGCGGCCCGCGCGAGCTGACTGATCTTCTCGGTTTCGCCCCCAAGGTAGAAGGAAAGAACGTGGCGCTCGTCGGCATCCGCGACGTGGATATCCGCGAGCGCGACATCGTGCGGCACTCGGGCGTGACGCCGTTCACCATGCGCGATATCGACGAGCGCGGTTTGCGCAACGTCATGGAACAGGCGATTGCGATCGCTAGCAACGGCACGGCTGGATTTCATCTTTCGCTCGATATGGACGCGGTCGATCCGCATGAAGCGCCGGGCGTGGGAACTCCGGTGCGCGGCGGTATGACCTATCGCGAGGCGCATCTCGCGATGGAGATGCTTTCCGATTCCCATTCGATGCTCTCGATGGAGATAGTTGAAGTAAATCCGGTGCTGGATGAGACCAACCGGACCGCGCTGCTGGGCGTCGAGTTGGTTATGTCCGCGATGGGGAAGCGGATTTTGTAACCGTCAAAGCACCGCGCCTCAGCGGCACCCCAGCCGAGATCCTTCAATACCCCCGCTTATTCCTCATGTACTAAGAGGTTGCGTTTTAGTACTTAAGTGTCGTTTTTGGGTCTACCATTTTTGTCCCGGCGCCTGTACGATGAACGCATGAGTTATGGTTCTTGCCAAGTTTTTACCGGCTTAGCCATCACTTTACTAACTTCATATTCGGAGGATATAAATGAAGAAATATCTACTTGCGTCGTTGTTTATCGCAGGAACTACGGCCTTATTGGCCGATCCGGTCACAGTAACTGTACAACTTACGGGGACCGGGAATCCCGCAGACATTGCTCATAATGTTCCCGGCTATTCGGGGGTTTACGTAGGGCCCTACCAGCTTTCCATTAATGGAGGCGCCTC
>JBOGMI010000684.1:0-8823 GCA_050746645.1 Bryobacteraceae bacterium
TATTTGAAAAAGAATTGGGACGCTGTCCGCAAGGCATACGCCTTTACCCGCGCTCACGATACCAGCGGCATCTACGACAATAGCCAGGGAACCGGCTGGGTGGAATCCTGGCCGCCGGGCATGCCGCACCAGGAAATCTATCTGGCATCTCTCGATCAGCAATCGGCTCGCGCCATGTCGGATTTAGCCGCGCTCATGGGCGACGGGCAGCTCTCCGAAGCAGCAGGAAAAACCGCCGATGCCATCGCCGGCAAAATCATATCCGAATATTTTGAGCCGCGGCAGAAGTTCTACGCTTTCAGCCGCAATGCGAACGGCACGCTCGACCATACGGCCAGCATCTTTCCCTCGGTCGCCTGGTGGGACGGAACATTTTCGCTCCCGCACGCCGGTTCGATGTTCTCGCGCTGGGCCTCGAGCGAGTTTTCGACCGACTGGGGCGCACGCGACATCAGCAACCGCACTTCGTTTTACGATCCCATCAGCTATCACCAAGGTTCCGTTTGGCCGCTCTTTAACGGCTGGCTGTCGCTCGCCGAGTACCGAGCCGGTCAGTCTCTTGCCGCTTACACGCATCTGATGCAAAACGTGAATCTCACCTGGACCGAGGATTTAGGTTCGGTGACGGAACTGCTTTCGGGCGAATTTTTTCAAGAGTTCGGCCGCAGCACACCGCACCAGATGTGGTCTTCGGCCATGGTCATAGCGCCGCTCGTGCGTGGTCTCTTCGGGCTGAGTTGGGATGCCCCCAAGCATACGCTGAGCGTCGATCCGCACCTGCCTGCGAGTTGGAATCGCGCCACCCTGCACCATGTGCATCTCGGCTCGCTGATTTTGAACGTGGATTACCGGCGCGAAGACGGGCAGCTCGCCGTGCATGCGGCAGCCGAGCAGGGCGAGAAATTCTGCCTGGCTGCGCCTCACGTGCCGCCCGTTTGCAGCGCCGCGCCCACCGTACACATCGCGCTCCCGTCAGTCGAACTTTCGATCCCGGCGCGCCTGCCGTTGCCCGGCGCCAAAACCGCTCAACTCAAAGTCTTGGACCAGCAGTACTCGGCAAACGGCGCTGCCTTCACGCTGGCGGCCATGGGTGGCTCGTCATACGTGCTCCCGGTGCGCCTGAACCGGGCCCATGTTTCGGTTCAAAACGCCGTGCTCACCGGCAGGAAACTGCACATTCAGTTCCCGCCCGGCGCCGGATACCAAACCAAGACGATTCGGTTTACTTTTTAATCTGTTTTAGTGTAAGACCTACATCACCGGCCCAATGCGCCATGGCGCGAATTCGGCATGGCCGAGTTTTTCGGCATCGGTCTTTTCGCCGGAAGCCACGCTCAGCAGCCGGTTGAAGATTTCGCGCCCAACCTCTTCGACCGTTGCTTCGCCGTCGGCGATTCGGCCGGCATTCACGTCCATGTTATCGGGCATGCGGCGGTAGGTGAGCGAATTGCTCGCGATTTTCAGCACCGGAATGCTGGGGAACCCGATCGCGCTGCCGCGTCCGGTGGTGAAGGCGATCAGATTCACGCCGCCTGCCGCAAGGCCGGTCAGCGAAACCGGATCGTATCCCGGCGTGTTCATGAAGGTGAAGCCCGGCTTGTGGATGCGCTCGGCATAATCGATGGCGTCTTCCAGCGGTGAGTTGCCCGCCTTGGCCACCGCTCCCAGCGACTTCTCCAAAATATTGGTCAGGCCGCCCTCTTTGTTGCCCGGCGACGGATTATCGTTGAAACTGCCGCCAAATTGCCGCAGATAGGCTTTATATTTCTCCACAAACCCGAGCAGCTTGAGCGCGACCGCTTCGCTGCGCGACCGAGCCAGGAGCAAATGCTCGGCGCCGAAAATTTCCGTCGTTTCGGCCAGCACTACCGCGCCGCCTTCCTCGACGAACAAATCGCAGCAGCAGCCGAGCGCCGGATTCGCCGTGATGCCCGAAAACGAATCCGATCCGCCGCAATTGAGCCCCAACACGAGCTTCGAAGCCGGCATCTCGATGCGCCGCTCCTCGGCCGCTCGATCGATGTACTGCCGTATTTGCTTCCGGGCCGCTTCCACCGCGCCGCGCGTGCCGCCCGATTCCTGCAACGTCAGCCCGAAAAGATTTTCGGGCACCTTCCGGGCGTCGCCATTCCCCAGATAATGGCCGATCTGGTTGACTTCGCAGCCGAGGCCGAGGATCAGGGCCGCCGATACGTTCGGATGATCCAGAATCCCCATCAGCGTGCGCTGCAATTGCTCGGTATCCGGCCCGATCGCCTGGCCGCAGCCCTCGCCGTGCGGGAAAGCGATCACGCCATCCACGTTTTCGGGCAGCTTTTCGTCGTCAAAACCGGCGGCGATCAGTTCGGCGGTGTGGGCCGCGCAATTGCTCGCCGCAACCACGGCAATGTAATTTCGGGTTCCCGCCCTGCCGTCCGCGCGCCGATAGCCGAGAAACGTCGCCTGGCTCGCGCTTCGAGGTTTCTGATTGAGCCGCATCGCGGGCTTGCATTCGGAGGCGCCCAATTCCTTATAGCCGAGATTATGCGTGTGGACGTGTTCGCCGGCATGAATATCGGCGATGGCATCGCCGATCGGATTCCCGTAGCGGTAAACCGGCTCCCCCGCGCGAATCTCGCGAATCGCCATCTTGTGGCCCGCGGGAATTGCGGTCCGGGCGGTCACGGCGATACCATGTAATTCGGCAGCCTGCCCGGGAGCCAGCGCCACACGAGCGATGGCCACGTTATCGCGCTCATGGAGCCGTATGACGGCATTTGCGGCGGTCGGTGGCTTGCCGATTTCGTACAACATGGGACACTTCCACTCTACGTCTACGGACTTCCTTCAGAACCCCGACCGCCAGGGAGGAGCGAAACGCCGCAACCCGCCGGGGATTCTTAACTGAGCATGCCCCGCGTCCCCACATCCACCTATCGCGTCCAACTGCACGCGGAATTCGGCTTCGACGATGCGGCCGCCATTGCGGATTATCTGCGGCAGCTCGGGATCTCGCATATTTACTGCTCACCCTATCTGCAAGCCGCGCCCGGCAGCAAGCACGGCTACGACATCGTCGATCACCACTCAGTGAACGAAGAGCTGGGCGGCAGCAAGGCGCATGAGCGATTCTCTGAGCGCCTGGGCGATTTTCATCTGGGCCAGGTGCTCGACATCGTGCCCAATCACATGGCGGTCAGCGGACGCAGAAACCGCTATTGGTGGGATGTCCTGGAAAACGGTCCTTCGAGCCCGTATGCCACCTATTTCGATATCGATTGGGATTCGCCCGATCCGCGGCTTCGCGACCGGCTGCTGGTACCCATTCTGGGCGATCATTATGGGCGCGTTTTGAGCCGCAAGGAGATTCAGGTCAAACGGCACGAGGGTGAGTTTTATCTGGAATATTTCGACCACCAACTGCCGGTGTCGCCGCGCTCCAGTCCGATCATTCTCAGTCCTGCCGCTCAAGCTTGCGGTTCCGATTACCTCGCGTTTCTCTCCGATTCGTTCGCGCGCCTCCCCGCCTTCACCCAGACTGACCGAACCAGCGTCGTCGAGCGCCACCGCGATAAAGCCGTCATCCGCAATCTTCTGGACCGCCTGCTGCTCGAAGTTCCGTTTATTGCCGACGCGGTCGACCGCATGCTCGATCGTTTGAACAACGATGACGATGCGCTCGACAATTTCGTCGAGCACCAGAATTACCGGCTGGCTTTCTGGCGCACCGCGGAGCAGGATCTCGGCTATCGGCGATTCTTCGACATCAACACGCTCGTTGGGCTGCGCGTCGAAGATCCGCAGGTGTTCTTCGATTCGCATGCCCTCATCCTGACCTGGCTGCGCAACGGCGTTTTGGATGGCGTTCGCATCGACCACCCCGACGGCCTACGCGATCCGCGCGGCTATTTCGAGCATCTGCGCAAAGAGGCCGGCGATGTATGGATCGTAGCCGAAAAAATCCTCGAGCCCGGCGAGCCGTTTCGCACCGAATGGCCCATCGACGGCAGCACCGGCTACGAGTTTCTGAATGAATCGATGGGGCTTTTCGTCGATTCCGAGAACGAGCGCGAGTTTACCTCATTTTACGAGCGCTTCACCGGCGAGTCTTCGGATTACCGTGTAGTGTGCCGCGATAATAAGCACCGGGTGCTGCGCGATCTGTTGGGCAGCGACATCAATCGCCTGACGATGCTCTTCTTCGATATCTGCGAGTTGCACCGCAAGCACCGCGACTACACCCGCGAGGATCTTATCCGCGCCCTTCGCGAAACCGTCGCCTGCTTCCCCGTCTACCGCACCTACGTGGTTCCGGAGCGCGACGAGATCAGCGAAGACGATATTCGTTACATCGGCGAAGCCATCGATCTCGCCAAAGCCAACCGGCCGGAACTCGATCCCGAACTGCTGGATTTCCTCAGCGACATTCTCCTGCTGCGCGTGCACGGGACTCTCGAGACCGAGTTTGTGATGCGCTTTCAGCAATTCACTGGGCCGGCCATGGCGAAAGGCGTCGAGGATACCGTTTTTTATAGCTACAGCCGGCTCATTTCGTTGAACGAGGTCGGCGGCGACCCGGGCCGGTTCGGAGTCTCTCGGCAGGAGTTCCACGCTTTTTGCGAACAGATTCAAAAGACCCGCCCGCAAACGATGCTGGCTTCCTCGACTCACGACACCAAACGCAGTGAGGACGTGCGCGCACGCATCAATCTGCTTTCGGAAATTCCCGTCGCTTGGGCCGATGCGGTGGAACGCTGGTCGGCGATGAACGAAAAATATAAGACCGACGGCATGCCGGACCGCAATACTGAATATTTTCTTTACCAAACGCTCCTCGGAGCCTGGCCAATCGGAACCTGCCGGCTGCTGCCTTACATGGAAAAAGCCTGCCGCGAAGCCAAAACTCAAACTTCCTGGCACGCGCCCAATGAGCAGTTCGAAGCAGCGACGCGCGGATTTATCGAAGCCATCTACAAAGACGTGCAATTCCTGGGCGATTTCAAGAACTTTCTGGAGCCCTTGATCGAACCGGGACGGATCAACTCCCTGGCGCAAGTACTGCTAAAGCTCACCGCGCCCGGCATTCCCGACATCTATCAAGGGGCGGAGCTCTGGGATCTGAGCCTGGTCGATCCGGACAATCGCCGGCCGGTGGACTATAACTTTCGCCGCCGCCTGATCGCCGAAATTCCGCGACTCGACGCCGAGCAGGTCTGGAGCCGCATCGACGAAGGTCTGCCCAAGCTTTGGACCATCCATCACGCCCTGCGTGTGCGCCACGAATATCCGGAGGCATTCCAAGGCGCCTACACTCCGCTGCTCGCTTCGGGCTCGAAGAGCTGCCGCATTGTGAGCTACAGCCGCGGCGCGGATGTGGTCGTCGTTGTTCCTCGTCTGCTTCTGAAGCTAGACCGCCTGGTACGTCGTCTTCGTGATCGTCAACGTAGCCATATCGTTGGTCCTCGTCTGCTTCTGAAGCTAGACCGCCTATGGGGCGATACCGCGCTCGATCTTCCGCCGGGGCGCTGGCGCAACCGCCTCACCGGCGATCAAGTTCCCGGCGGCCCGGTGCAAGTGGGCGAGATTCTGCGGCGTTTCCCGGTCGCGCTGCTGGTGAGAGAGCGGAATGCATCGGTTTAGCGTCTGGGCGCCATTTGCCCGAACCGCTGCCGTCCGCATCGGAGACACTTCCTACCCGCTGCATTGCGACGAAGGCGAATGGTGGCACAGTGACGTGGAGCACGCCGATCCCGGCACCGATTACTTCTATGTCTTGAACGATGGCAAGCCGGTTCCCGATCCGCGCTCGGGCTGGCAGCCGCTCGGAGTTCATGGACCATCGCGCATTGTGGACCAGTCCGCCTTTCGCTGGACGGACCGCCTCTGGCAGCCTATGCCGCTCGCGAGCGGCGTCGTATACGAACTCCACACCGGCACCTTCACGCCCGGCGGCACGTTCAAGAGCGCAATGGAGCGGCTCGATTACCTCGCCGATCTTGGCGTCACCCATATCGATCTGATGCCGGTCAACGAATTTTCGGGCGACTGGGGTTGGGGCTACGACGGCGTCGGCCTCTACGCTCCTCATCACGCCTACGGCGCGCCCAACGATCTGAAGCAGTTTGTCGATACCTGCCATGCGAAAGGGCTCGCGGTCCTGCTGGACGTGGTTTATAACCACTTCGGCCCCATCGGCAATTACCTACACCAATTCGGCCCTTACTTCACGGAAGCCTACCGGACGCCCTGGGGCCCGGCGGTCAACTTCGATCACACCGGCAGCCGCGAAGTGCGGCGTTTCTTTCTGGATAACGCGCTCATGTGGCTGCGCGACTATCATTTCGACGGTCTGCGCATCGATGCGGTACACGCCATCGTGGACCGCTCCGCCATCCCTATCCTCGAATCGATTTCGATCGAGGTAGATGCGCTGGCAGCCGAGCTGGGCAAGCGTTTCTTCGTTGTTGCCGAGAGCGATCTGAACGATCCCCGCGTGGTTGCCGCGCGCGAGGCCGGCGGCCTGGGCGCGGACGCACAATGGAGCGACGATTTTCACCACTCCCTGCACGCCGTGCTCACAGGCGAACACAACGGATATTACGAAGACTTCGGGTCGTTCACGCAGCTTGCCAAAGCGCTCGGGCAGGTTTTCGTCTACGACGGCATTTACTCAAAGCATCGCGGCCGGCTGCATGGGCGGCCCGTGCCAAGCCGGCTATCCGGGCATCGCTTCCTGGGTTACTCGCAGACGCACGATCAGGTGGG
Source organism: Bryobacteraceae bacterium (assembly GCA_050746645.1). GTDB lineage: Bacteria > Acidobacteriota > Terriglobia > Bryobacterales > Bryobacteraceae > Bog-105. Next base: position 6,745 of record JBOGMI010000684.1, read on the forward strand.
AAACCGCGCGCGCGGCGAACGTCTGGCCCACTTAGTAAGTCAGGGGCGCGGTAAAATCGCAGCCGCGCTCGTACTTACGTCGCCTTTCATTCCCATGCTGTTTCAAGGCGAAGAGTTCGGGGCGTCTTCTCCGTTTCAATATTTCACCCATCACGACGATCCCGAAATCGGGCGTTTGGTCTCCGAAGGCCGCCGTCGTGAATTCGCCGCCTTCGGATGGGATCCGGCGGAAATTCCCGATCCGCAAGATCCCGCGACATTCGAGGCGTCGAAGCTGAACTGGCAGGAGCTCGCCGAAGGACCGCACGCGGCCTTGCTCGATTGGTACAAGCGCCTGATTGCGCTGCGCCGCTCCACCCCCGCGCTCACCGACGGACGCCTCGATCGCGTCGAAGCTGCATGCGACGAAAACGCGCAGTGGTTTGTGCTGAGCCGATCGAACGTCCAGATCGCCTGCAACCTCGCCGCCGATCGCCAGCCGGTCCCGATCTCCGGCACTCCCGCAGATACCATCTGCTCCGAATCCGGTTATCGGCTCGACTCCGGCTCCATCGAACTGCCCCCGGACTCGGTGGCGATTTGTGTCGAGAGAGGCTGATCCCCGCCCACGGCCTCCGCCGCTTTCTCCTCCAGCGCAATTTCCGTGCGCTCTTTCTTGATATCGAGCCGGATGCGCGAGTAAATGTTCATATAGACGTTGCTGATCCACACCAGCGCGAAGAAGCCGATGACATACCCCCGCCAGTCCATAAACAGTAGTTTGTAATGCGCGATGCCGAGGAAAAACCCGGCAACGTAATGGCTGAAGCAGTATTCGCAGGTAAACAGGTAGAAAAATTTGCGCGTATAGAACCGAGGCGCCCGTTCGCTCCGGCCTTTGCAATAGTCACGCGGCTCGCGAAAAACCTCCTCGTGCGTAACCGTCCAAGCCACACAGGCCGTCGGCAGCGCCAGAAGGAAAAGAAACGCGACCTGCTCGCCGAGAGGCATTCCTGTTCAATTTAAGCACTGTGCCGGCAGCGATCGAGAGCCACCTCTTTCACCGAAGGGCCTTTCGAATATCCTTTAGCAGGAGCATCAATTGGAATGGGTCGGCAGGCGAGGGATCAAACTCGAAGTGCTCGTAGAAGCGCCGCGCCGCCTCATCGATGGCGTGAACCATGACCGCCCGTACCGCCACGATTTCCGCCGCTTGTTCGATGCGCTCAAGAGCATCGAACAGAAGAGCTTTGCCGAGGCCCTTTTTCTGCTGTTGAACGTCCACTGCGAGTCGCGCGAGGAGAGCGATCCCGATGGGATGGTTTGCCAATCCCTTGGCAATGCGCTCGGGACTCTCGTTCTTGCGAACAGATCCCGTCGTGAGCGAGTAATAGCCCGCCACGCGATTTCGTTGGCATGCCACGTACGTCTTTGCCGAATCTGCCTGCTGATTCGTCCACGCAAATTTCTTTAGCCACGCCGTGAGAGAGGAATTCCCGCAGTCAAACGACGAGACGTCGTGGTCGCGCCGGAGTTTCTCGATGGAGAATTCCGGCTGTGCGGCCGATTTCACGATCGCCGCTTAGCCACATGCTTCTCGGCGAAGAGCTTTCTCAGACGAGGCTTCCCCCGGGCCGGCCGGTCAAGTGCTTCCATGAACGCCTTCCATTGTTGGCCGTTCAGAACAAATTGGGTTTGGCCGGCAATCGTTTCTTCGGCCCTTTCACGCGCGGCGCGGATAATAAAGTCGGTAATGTCCAGGCCCTGGCGGGCTGCGGCTAACTTTATCAAAACCTCCTCGCTTGGCGTTGCGCGAAGCTGAAAGCGCCGGTTTTTGGATTGTCCGCGACTGGATATCGCCATTGATCTTCCTCTCGATCTATTGTACTGCCGCGGTACTCCACGAAGAAGTCGGACGACCACACCCTTACCGGCCGAACATTTCCTCTTGCCGGCCATTTAACATAGAGGGTATGGGGAACGGGGAATTCGTCCGCAGCCGCGCTTGGCTTCCGATCCTGGCGCTTCTCACGGTGCCGGCATTCCAGGTGCAGGCGCGCGTGCATCTCACGCCTTGCAACAACCACTTTACGCCCCAAC
>JBOGMI010000685.1:0-3333 GCA_050746645.1 Bryobacteraceae bacterium
ATCGACAGCGCGCGCCATCGTTGAGAGCCGCGGAGCTCTGCTTCACAAAAGCAAATTCGACGAAATGCTGCAGCGCATGCCGGTCCTGCACCAGCGGCTCGTTAGCGTCTTGGCGGATCGTATCCGCGAGACCACCGCCGCCGATCAGCAGCGCGAAAAGCTGATGGCGCTGGGGAAGATCTCGGCCGGACTCGCCCACGAGCTGAACAATCCTGCCTCCGCGGCACGGCGTGCCGCCAATAATCTGCGCCAAGCCTTCAATTCGATTCGCACGGCTGCTCTCCAACTCGAAAAGCGCGGCTTGCCGCTTTCCGCGCGTCTCTTTCTCGCACACTTGGATTCCGACTGGATCAAACAAGCCGATGCGCAGTCCGCTCTCGACACTTTGGAACGCAGCGAGCGCGAGGAAGAGTTCGCCGGATGGCTCGAAAGCCGCGGCGTTCCAAACTCCTGGGCTCTTGCCGCCTCGCTCGTCGATGCGGGTTGCGAGCGAAATACGCTCGAGCAAGTCGCCAAGGAAATTCCCGCGGAATTTCTTGCCGATGCCATCGTACGCATCACAGCGTCTATCACGATAAGCCGGTTGATCGAAGAAATCGAAAGCAGCGCCGGCAAGATCTCGGAACTCGTCCGTGCCGTGAAGGAATACTCCTACATGGACCAGATGCCCGAACAGGAGATCGACATTCACGCGGGCCTGGAAAATACGCTGATTATGTTGCGTCACCAGTTGAAGAATGGCATCGAAATCGTTCGCGATTACGACCGGACCATGCCAGCCATATGCGCGCGCGGCAGCGAGCTCAACCAGGTCTGGACCAATCTGATTTCGAATGCCGTTGACGCCATGAAGGGAAAAGGGAAACTCCGCATACAAACATTCCGCCAGGGAAGCTGGGCGGTTGTCGAAGTATCAGACAATGGCCCGGGAATCCCGCCGGAGATTCAAACTCGGGTCTTCGAGCCGTTCTTTACCACGAAGCCTGCCGGCGAGGGAACCGGTCTCGGACTGGACACGGTTTACCGGATTGTCCAGGGTCATCGCGGCAACATCAGTTTTGAGTCGCGCCCTGGGGAAACTCGATTTGTGGTGCGAATTCCACTTGCCAAATCGAAAGAGGCGAAAGAATGAAACAGTGCGCTCACGTGGACCAGATTCAGGATGTGCAACCGCATACGCAAGGATCGCGTGGAACTCGTTTTCAGGGCGGTAAGCAAGCCCAAAAAGCCAAACAGGAGCGGATAAAGCCGGTTTCGAAGCTGCCGCGGTGTCCCGGCGCCCAAAGCCAGCCGGAAGATCAGGCTCAAGTTGAAGGCACATACGTGAATCAACTGGCGCTTTAAAACATTTTCGCGGCCTCTCAGATGCACTTTTCTCATTGCGCCGGTCTCGTAACAGTGGGCAAACGATCTCTCGATCAATTCCCCGCGCCGCTGCAGAAGCCGCTTGCCATATCGGCCCTTGACCCGCCGCCGATTGCCGTACACGGCCTTCTGCTCATCGGCTTTGCCGGCCCACTTGCGAGGCCGCCGTTTCGGTTCCGGGATATAGCTTCGGACCTCCGCCTGCTCGACCGACAATACGGTCTGGCCGCTGTGATAACCCTTGTCGGCTACCACCTCTTCGATGCCGTTCACATGGACTTGCGGTTTCTCTTCCAGCCCTTTCTCTGCTTCCCGCTCGACTAAGTGCGCGACCGTCTGGCCAGCTTCGGCCAGTGTTTCGTGGATGGTTGCGGTGTCACCCCGGTCGGCCGCTTGCAGGGTTACCGCAATCACCGCCCCGCTGTCCATGTCCACCGCGTGCTCGGCCTTATGCGCCAGGTGCGTCGTCCCGTCTTTCATCTTGGCGATCCGCGCATCCGGATCGCTCGGACTGACCCACTCCCGGTTGGAACCCTTCTTCTTGCGCTTCCGATCTACTCGCGCCCAATCCTCTCTACTCGGAGTCTCGATTCCGGACTGCTGAGCCAAGCCGCTGAGAAACTCCTCGTAGCCGGCCCCATTGTCCCGCCGCACGATCGACCGCATGGCGGCATTGGCTTCCAGCGTGGTCGCATCCACTCCTACCGTTTTGCCTTTCAGCAGTCCCCGCTCGGCCAGCACCCCCAGCACCCAGAGGAAGACTTTGCGGTGCGTTTCCACATCGATGAGCCGGCGCGTTCTGGAAATGGTCGAATGATCCGGCGTGTCCTCATCCAAACCAATCTGCAAAAACCGGCGCAGCCCCAGCGAATCGGCGGCCCGCCAGGCGATCCCGCGTTCGGAATCGATCCCCTCGAAGTAACCAACCAGCAACAGCCGGAAATAGATTCCGGGCGTTAACGACGGGCGCCCATTCTTGTCGGCGTAGAACCGGGCACACTCCCGCTCGGCAAACTCATCGAACTTCTCCTGGTCCAGCAGTTCGTTCAGACGCTTATAGAAAGGATGCCCGGGTGCCGTGGCCAGTTCGGTATGCGTCACCCACAGATGCTCTTGCCGCTGCCGGTGCTTGCGTGTCCCCATCGCCATAGAAACATTTTACGCCGATTATGTTTTAGTCTGCAAAGGCAACTCACGCTCTTAACTGGCGACTTTCGCCACGAGCTGCTAGCCGCGTTCACGCTGTTTTTGCTTGCACCGGTCACGATCACCGTGGCGCCTTCTGCCTGAAATAGCCTGGCAGTCGCTGCACCGATGCCGCTGGTTCCGCCAGTGATTAGTGCGATCTTTCCTGTGAGCCGGTCCATGTTGTTCTCCTCGGTTCTGCTGTCTTGAAGTATTACGCGTCAGAGGACGATACTATGTGGTCGTCACTGTCACGGCCTGACGCACATACCGGCTGCTTTCCAGTTGCTGCACCATGAAGGCTGCCAGATCGGCGCGCCCGATCTTGTGCGCCTTCTCGCCGCCCTCCGTGCTCAGCACCCTGGCAACGCCGGTCTTCTCGCCGTCGGTCAACATCGGCGGCCGTACGAGCGTCCAGTCCAGGTTGCTGCCTTCGATCTCGGCCTCCATGCCCGCCTTGTCTACCAGCAGACCCCGCAGAAATGTCCTCATGAGCAGGTGCTTGTTGAAAAAGCCAGCGTTCTTGACGCTCTCGCCCGCACCCACCACTGAAATCTTCAGCAGCCGCCGCACGCCATTGCGCCGCATCGCGTCCACAATATTGTGTGCCGCGCTCGTTTCCATCGTTGTCACTTTCCACGGCGTCTTGCCGCCAAGCGCGTCGATCACCGCATCCTGTCCGGCGACCGCAACGTCGACCGCGGCCGCGTCCAGCACGTCGCCCGCAACAACTCTGACTTTCGCCTTCTTGTACTGCGCGGCACCGCGCACGAAAGCCGTCAC
>JBOGMI010000686.1:0-1632 GCA_050746645.1 Bryobacteraceae bacterium
TGGTGGGTTCGGCCCTCCACGGGGTCTTACCCCCGCTTCAGCCTGCCCATGGATAGATCACTCGGCTTCGGGTCTACCGCATGCGACTGAACGCCCTGTTCAGACTCGCTTTCGCTCCGGCTCCCCCTCTCGGGTTAACCTTGCCACACACGGTAACTCGCTGGCTCATTCTTCAAAAGGCACGCCATCGCGGCTGATTCTCGAAAGAATCAACGACGCTCTGACTGTTTGTAAACCAACGGTTTCAGGTACTATTTCACTCCCCTCCCGGGGTTCTTTTCACCTTTCCCTCACGGTACTAGTTCGCTATCGGTCGCCTATGAGTACTTAGCCTTACGAGGTGGTCCTCGCAGATTCACGCCGACTTTCACGGTTCCGGCGCTACTTGGGAACATCGATCGGAGCCTGAGTGCTTTTCGTGTACGGGGCTATTACCCGCTATGGCGCGTCGTTCCAGAACGCTTCCACTAAGCATCAGGTTTGTAACTCCGTGCAGGCTCTGGTGCACCTGCTATCAAGTCCCACTACCCCCAACCGGCAACGCCACCAGGCTATTGCACCGGCTGGGTTTGGGCTATTCCCGTTTCGCTCGCCGCTACTCAGGGAGTCGCTGTTGCTTTCCTCTCCTCGGGGTACTGAGATGTTTCAATTCCCCCGGTTCCCTCTACCGGCCCTATGTGTTCAGGCCGGAGTGACACCCCATGACGGGTGCCGGGTTTCCCCATTCGGACATCCACGGATCAAAGCTTGGTCGACAGCTCCCCGTGGCTTTTCGCAGCCACCCACGTCCTTCATCGGCTTTAGGCGCCAAGGCATCCACCGTTGGCTCTTTGTAGCTTGGAGAAATAAAGATGCTCGTGCTCGCTATGGAGTTCTCAAGGGGCAATACCGGCGGCCGGACACCGCAGGAGCGGGACCGGCACGATCGAGAGCTTGAACCGGAGGCGAACCTCCGGCGCCACTCCCTCAAAACGGAACAGAGATGTCCAACTTCTCGCCCAGGGCCTGTTCGAACGGGAGACCGCAGTCAAACTCGACGTTGGTCTTCAACCGCCAGGATAAGCGAGATGCCGATTAGCCAGTGATCGACTGGGAGTTCCCAAACTCGGATCGTCCATGCGGATGATCCGGTCAGGCAGTGACTCCTTAGAAAGGAGGTGATCCAGCCGCACCTTCCGGTACGGCTACCTTGTTACGACTTCACCCCAATCACCAATCCCACCTTCGACGGCTCCCTCCTAAAAGGTTGGGCCACCGGCTTCGGGTGTTACCGACTTTCGTGGTGTGACGGGCGGTGTGTACAAGGCCCGGGAACGTATTCACCCCGGCGTTGCTGATCCGGGATTACTCGCGACTCCGACTTCACGGAGTCGAGTTGCAGACTCCGATCCGAACTGAGACCGACTTTTTGGGATTCGCTCATCCTCGCGGAGTAGCAGCCCTTTGTATCGGCCATTGTAGCATGTGTGCAGCCCTGGACATAAGGGGCATGATGACTTGACGTCATCCCCACCTTCCTCCGAGTTGACCCCGGCAGTCTCCTACGAGTCCCCGGCATTACCCGCTGGCAACATAGGACAAGGGTTGCGCTCGTTGCGGGACTTAACCCAACATCTCACGACACGAGCTGAC
>JBOGMI010000687.1:0-3271 GCA_050746645.1 Bryobacteraceae bacterium
TTGTTTTCTGGAGGCACAATCCTATTTTCAAACATATTTGGATGGATGTCTGGCGAATGGAAGGGGGCAAGTTATTCAACGATCCGTGGTTTTATTACTGGTATGGTCTTTTTGATAGCAGCAATAGTGGTGGTGGCATTTGGCGTGAGCCAACCCTAGTACTACTGTGTTATAAACGTAGAGTGCAGCAGAGAGGGCAGCAAGGGAGTTGCTGGAGGAGCAGTTGCGCGATGCGGAGGCGAAGGGTAGCGATGGAACTGGGATTATGCCGCTCGGCCCGCACGCGCTGAACCGCGGGGTTGGAAGCCGGCAGGAAGTGGCGGGGCGCATAGGTCCAGTTTGCCGGCGCCGGCTGAGGGGGAAAAACGGCTTCGCTCTGCTATCAGGAAGCCGTAAGCGGCAATGCACAACGTGGCGTGATGATGAAATCCGCGCCAGCCTCTTCCTTCGTAGTGGCCGAGTCCGAGTTCCTGTTTTAACTCTTCGTAATCCCGCTCGATGATCCAGCGTTGTTTGGCGATGGCTACCAGATCTTTCAGCTTCACATCGGCGCATAAAGTCGAAAGCCAGTATTTGGCAGGTTCGGCTTCCCCTTTCGGCCATTCGATCAGCAACCATTCCTGCGCGTGTGGTTCCGCCTGCCAGTAATCGCGGTGTGCCGGACGAACTCGCAGCGCCGTAAAACGCGAGCGGAGTTTTTGTCGCGTGCCCTGCCGCCAGTTAACTGTCTTCCATGCCTCTGCCGGTAAGCTCAAGGCCAATTCCTTGACCGAAACCGGTCGATGTTCCTTGTCGCGGCGCAGCAAACGAGGAGGACGGCCCATCTGTTTTCGCGGCAAAGGCGGCAGTGGTTCCGTACCCGGCGCCCAGACCGAAAGCGAGGATTGTACACCCAGCGCATAGACTAGGCCGAGTTCCGTAACGCCTGCCCGGAACCGCCCGTCGACTCCATAACCGGCATCAGCCACCACCACGCCCCGAGCGACCTCTTCTTCCACGGCATGGCGAATCTGCTCCAACGCGATCTGCGGCTTGGTCTGAAACTGAACGTCTTCCGGAATGCCCCCTTCCCGCCGCCGTTTCTTATCCTCAGTCCACGCCTCGGGTAGATACAAACGAAAGGCAATGGGAAGACTGGCCGACCAGGTGGCAACCGACAAACTCACCCCCACACGGCAGTTTTCCTGTTTGCCCACTTGACCACAATACTGCCGGGCTACGCCCACCGAATGGCTGCCCTTCTTTGGAAATCCGGTATCGTCCACAATCCAGCACACCACTGAACCTTGCTTCTGCAGCGCGGGCAGCACCGAGTGGCGCACCTGACTCAACATCGCTTCGTCGCTCCAGGGAGCATCCGCCACTACATGGTGCAACGACTGGTGCATGCGCCGAACATTGTCCGGAGCCAAACGTGCCGCCATCGGTTCCACGCTCTTGCGTTCGCCCGGCAGCAACAGTCCGGTGCAATACAGCTTCAACGGCACCGCCCGATCAGCGTGCCCTGCGGCTTGCGCCAAGCCCTCCATGTATGCCGCAAAGCGCTTTTCTTGCGGGCTTGGCGAGGAGTTCTTCCTCACAAAACAATTCTACACAAAATTGTTTCGTTTGTAACACAGTAGTACTAGCAGGATGCTGAAAAACTCGTAAAACACGTTACGTAGAGAATGTTTCGAGCGTCTGTATGTGAGATGCGAGGCATAGACCATCAGCAAAGCGGGATGTTCAGCTATTTGTCGCCGGAAGCGCGGGTGAGGCAAAATCATCCGCTGCGAGCGATTCGAACCGTAGTGGATGAAGTTCTCGGGCAGTTATCTCCGCTGTTTTCTGCGATGTATTCGGCAACGGGCCGGCCGTCGATTCCACCGGAGAAGTTGCTACGCGCCTTGCTGATTCAGATGTTGTACTCGATCCGCAGCGAACGGCTGTTGATGGAAGAGATCGACTACAGTGTGTTGTTTCGCTGGTTTGTCGGAATGAATCTGGACGAAGAAGTGTGGGATCCGACGACCTTCACCAAGAACCGGGAACGTCTGCTGGATGCCGACGTGGCCAGGGAGTTTCTTTCGCGAATCGTAGAGCACGCACAGGAGCGGGGATGGGCTTCCGATGAGCACTTCGCGGTAGATGGAACTCTGATCGAGGCATGGGCTAGTCTGAAAAGTTTCCAGCGCAAGGATCGGAGCCAAGCCGGGCCGCCGGACGATCCCGGTAACCCGACCGTGAACTTCCATGGGGAGAAGCGGTCGAACCAGACTCACGAGTCCACCACGGATGCCGATGCGAAGCTGTCACGCAAAGGAAACGGCAAGGAAGCAAAGCTGAGCTTCCAGGGGAACCTGCTGGTGGAAAACCGCAATGGCTTGATCGTCAACACGGAACTGTTCGAAGCCAATGGGACCGCGGAGCGAGATGCTGCCCTGATTATGCTGGAGCAGATTCCCGGAGCCCAGCGAGTCACGGTGGCCGCCGACAAGGGATACGACACCAAAGATTTCGTCGCCGAGTGCCGGAACATGAACGTCACCCCGCATGTGGCGCAAAACAGCAATCGGGCAGGCGGGAGCGCCATTGATGCGCGAACCGTCAAGCATGCCGGCTATCGGGTTAGCCAAATCAAGCGGAAGCGAATTGAAGAGAGCTTCGGATGGCTGAAGACCATTGCGCTCATGAGAAAGGTCCGGCATCGCGGCATCTTCAAAGTTGGTTGGGTCTTTACCTTCGCGGCCGCCGCTTACAACTTAGTGCGGATGCGGAATCTCGGGGCGACCGCAGTTCAATCCGCATAACCGAAGGCCGAAGTGTGTCTACACAGCCGAAAATCGGCTCTCAGGCACACAAACGGCCCCACCGGAGCGCTTGTACGAAGCCCAGAATCGGAAGAAAGAACACGACTCCCCTTCGTCCATGCCTTTTTCAGTGGCCTGCTAGGCGGCCAGGGGCATCTCGACGAGATTGTCGACGGGCAGCTTGGAAACCAGAGCGTCAGTGGCAATTCGCAACAGTTCTTCGGTGCGCGCGCTCATATCGAATTTGTCGGAGAAGCGGTGTAATTGGGTGTGGAAGGCGCGGCGGAGAATCACCAGCGCGGGTTCCAGCCCGAGCTTCGGGATATCGATCAAGGCAAACTTCAGGACGCTGTCCATCAGCACGGTCTCGGTGTTCAGCATTTTGTAAATCGCGCGCCGGTTTCTCTCGACATGCTTAATCACTTCCTTGCCGCGGTAAGCGAAGTAATGCTCGCGGGTAAACCAGGAGAGCCGTTTTGTGT
>JBOGMI010000688.1:0-1388 GCA_050746645.1 Bryobacteraceae bacterium
GTGATGAAATGGCTCTCACCCCGCACTTTTCGTGGCGGGCTAACGATTTCAATCTCGGGAGAGCGATCATGATCAAGGACGTTACAACCATTGCGGTTGATTTGGCAAAGGATGTTTTTCAAGTCGCCTACGGTGACGGACAAGGCCGGGTACTGTCACAGCAACGGATCACCAGCCGCCGGGCTTTCGCACTGCAGCTTGGACAGTGGCGCGATGTTGTCGTGGTGATGGAGTCCTGCGCCACGGCGCATTACTGGGGTCGCCAATGCCAGCAGCTTGGATTGCAGGTGCGCTTGCTGCCAGCCCAGCATGTGGGCGCGTATCGTCGCCGCAACAAGACCGACGCCGCCGATGCCGAGGCTTTGCTCGAAGCCAACCGCAACGCCCAGATCAAAGACGTGCCGGTCAAGAATGAAACCCAGCAGCTAGTGCTTACTGTGCACAGCCTGCGTGAAGGCTGGAAAGCGGCACGCACCGCCCGGATCAATGCACTGCGCGGTCATCTACTCGGGTTTGGCCAAGCCATGCCCCTGGGCGCCGCCAAGGCAATCACCCTGGCGCCCGATTGCATCGAAAAAGTACCCGTCGCCTTGCACGGGCTGCTGCATCAACTTCTCGACGAGATTCGCCAGTTGAGCCAACGCATGATTGACGCTGAACGACAGATCATCGCCTTGAACAAACAGAACCCAGCGGCGACTCATCTGCAGCAGATCGTCGGCATCGGACCACTGACCGCCAGCGCACTGACTGCCAGTGCTGTGGATGCCAAATACTTCAAGAGCGGAAGACAGCTTTCAGCCTGGCTGGGACTGACGCCTCGCGAGCACAGCTCGGGGGGTAGTCGCCATCTGGGCAGAATCAGCAAACGTGGAGACGTCTATGTCCGCATGCTGTTAGTCCACGGTGCGCGTAGCGCACTGAGTGTCGCGCTGGCGATTCGGAACAAGACCCCTGAAAAGCTCAACCGGATTCAATGTTGGGCCACCCAGCTCCATGACCGCGTTGGCATGCACAAAGCGATCGTCGCGATGGCCAACAAGCTGGCCCGGATCTGCTGGGCCCTGTGGGCGCACGGCGAGTGCTACGACGGCAATAACGTCGGCTTGGCACGCGGCGCGTAACCCACAGACCTGATACCACCGCAGTTAACCTCGACGACACCGCCTCACGACATACCGGTCGGACCGGCCTTTCAATCACCCCGGTAACAATGGCGAGCCTGCAACAAAGCTCGATGGAGCGATAGGGGATGAAAGGCGCGAATTCTCATGAGGGCACCCGGTAAAGCCAAACCGGAGATGCCGGATATACGAGCGCAGACGACCGGGGCTGGTGAGGTCTACAACCTATGTGTCACCGGGGCTTGTGGGGTGAGAGCCATATAC
>JBOGMI010000689.1:0-3990 GCA_050746645.1 Bryobacteraceae bacterium
CCGCAATACGGCCCCATCACGGCCAAGATGGTGGAGGAAACCATCCGGCCGGCCGCGCGGCGGTATGAAGACCTGGTGTTCGCCGGGTTCAGCTTTGATGGACCCGCGCAGGCCGCCATCGAAGAAGGCCATCCGCGCTTGCGCATCCACATTGCACACATCCGCCCGGATGTAAACCCCGGCATGAACGGCCTGCTGAAAGAGCAGCCGGGCAGCCAGCTTTTCACGGTTTTCGGACGGCCGCGCACTGAACTCAAAGGACCGGACCGCGATGGCATGTACCGCGTCGAGATGCAAGGCGTGGACGTTTACGATCCGGTGACCAACAGCTTGCAGGATACCGGCGCGTCGAAAGTCGCGGCCTGGTTTCTCGATACCGATTACGACGGCCGCACGTTCTGCATCACGCAGGCGTTTTTCCCCGACCGGAACGCCTGGGAAAAATTGAGCAAGGCATTGAGCGGTGTCGTGGATGCGGAGCGCTTCGAGGCGTTTTCAGGAACCGTATCCGTTCCGTTTCCCACCGGCAAGCATAAGTGCGCGGCGGTGAAAGTGATCGATCCGCGGGGGAATGAAGTGATGCGCGTGCATTCGCTGGAGGGCCAGTGAGCGGGGTAAGCGGGGGACAGGCGGCTCTGTCCACGCGCACAAACCGATTGGGACAGAGTCGCCTGTCCCCGAGCATCGCGAAACTGAGATGGAAACGTAAGCGCCCGAATATGAGCTGCGCCGCGGACGTGATCGTAAGGTCTGCCGCGGTGGATGCAGAGCACTGCATTCCGCACGTTTCAAGCCTCAATCGCGTCCGATTAGTGGGCGCTTACGCTTTCGGTTGTGTTTCGGCCGCTTCGTCTAATCGGAACATTTACACCACGCGAGGCAAGGCATGAAAGCGGCGCAGCAGGAACTGCCCGTCCAGGCCGTAGACCGGCCCATCATCTGCAATCCCTATGAAGAGCCGCGCGAACACTGGATCTACGACAAAGAAACGGGCGCCGCAAGCCGAGCCGGTTTCCGTCGCCCGGCGAGTTACTGGTACAAGACCGACCGGACCGGCAGTGCCCAATTGACGCTCACGGGTCTAGCCGAAGAGGAACGCGACGACCTGCCTCTGGTGAACGCACTCCGCGATGACGTGCGCAAATGGCGCGAGGCCGGTTATCCGGGCGCGACCAACGTGACGCGGGATCTGCTGCGGCATTGGTGGCGCGCTGATCGCAGTCGCCGGCTGTTCTTTTGCCAATTGGAGGCTGCCGAGACGATCATCTATCTCGCCGAGATCTGTTTTGCGGGCCGGCGCGACAAACGGCGCAGCTATGCTTTGAGTCACGACGACCTTGCCCGGCTGCTCCGCGGCGAACGGCCATCGTTCCCGGTCGCGGCGCAGGATTTCTTTGCACGCCTGATCGATCCGCCCGCCGATTCCTCACTCGCGCCGCTTTGCCGCCTGGGGTGCAAGATGGCCACCGGAAGCGGAAAGACGGTCTTGATGTCGATGCTCATCGGCTGGGCTTTTTGTAATCGCGGCCAAAATCCAGCGACGGCATCATTTCCGAACGCTGTGCTGATCTGCTGCCCCAACCTCACGGTGAAAGAGCGGCTGCAGGTGCTGCGTCCGGAAAGACCGGACAACTATTACGCCGTTTTCGATATCGTGCCGCTGAAATACCGTCCGCTGCTGCAAGCCGGCAAAGTGCTGGTGACCAACTGGCACCGTTTCGCGCCGGAATCCGAACACCAGGAGAGCGGCAGGAATTACGCGGTGGTGAACAAAGGGCCGGAGACGCCGGAGACGTTCGCGCGGCGCGTTCTTGAAGACCTGTACGACCGCCTCCCCATCATGGTGTTGAACGACGAAGGGCACCACTGCTGGCGTCCGGCTCCCGACACCGAAGCACTCACAACCGAAGAAGAGAAGGAGCGCGCCGAGGCGCGGATCTGGCTGGAAGGCCTGGACCGCATTAACAATTGCACGGCAAATCCGGCGATGCAGCGGGGCGTCGGCTTGTGCGTCGATCTCTCCGCCACGCCGTTTTACCTGAAGGGCAGCGGGCATCCGGAGGGAAGGCCTTTCCCCTGGATCGTAAGCGATTTCGGACTGGTGGACGCAATTGAAAGCGGCATCGTCAAAATTCCGCGCCTGCCGGTAATGGATGTTACGGGCAGGCCGGAGCCCAAGTACTTCAAATTGTGGAGGAGTATCAACGACAATCTGGAGCCTGGCGAACGGCTGCCCGGCAAAGCGCGTCGGCCTAAGCCGGAAGTCGTCTATCGCGAAGCGGAGGGCGCGCTCTTGCAGATCGCCGCGCAATGGGTGGAGCGTTTCCGTCAGGTGCAGGAGGCTACCCCGGAACAGGAGTGCGTTCCGCCGGTTCTCATTCTGGTCTGCGATAACACCGACATCGCTGAAGTGTTCTATCGCAAGATCAGCGGCGAAACGGAAACCGGCATCGTGACTGAGGAGGAAGTCGCCGAGGTGCTTGGGGAAGGCGGCAACGGTTCCGGAGCGCGCGCGGCTACGACGAAAAAGAAGAAGCAGGTCATCTACGGCAAAGGCGATATTTTCCCTGAGTATTTTTCTAACACAAGCCGCGTGAGGCGCACGATTCGCATCGACACCAAGCTGCTGGCGGAAGCCGAGAGCGAAGATCCTCGCAAGAAGAAGCAGGACGCGGCGGAGGAGCTGCGGCAAATCGTCGCCACCGTCGGAAAACCGGGTCAGCCCGGTGAGCATGTGCGCTGCGTCGTTTCGGTATCCATGCTGACCGAGGGCTGGGATGCGAATAACGTCACCCACATCCTGGGTCTGCGCGCATTCGGCAGCCAATTACTCTGCGAGCAGGTGGTGGGGCGAGGTCTGCGCCGGATGGACTACGTGCCGGACCCGGCGACCGGTCTGCTTACCGAGGAATACGTAGACGTCTACGGAATTCCGTTCTCGGTAATTCCATTTAAGGGCCGCACGGGCAAAGCGCCGACTCCGGAAGACAGGCCCAAGAACCACGTCCGCGCCCTGCCCGAGCGCCGATCGATGGAGATGCGTTTCCCGGTGGTGGAAGGCTACGCCTTCGCGCTCCGCAGGAACCTGATTCATTGCAATATCGACGAAATGGAGCCGCTGCTGATCGAGCCGAACCGCGAGCCGACCGCGACTTTCGTCCGGGCAACCGTGGGATACCGGGAAGGAAGCCCCGCAACACATACCACGCCTTTTTTATTTGTGCAGCAAAACCGGGATGAGTACTATCGCGAAACGCACTTACAGACAATTGAATTCCAGATCGCGCGCCGGATTGTAGACGAGCTGACGGGCACCGTTCCCGAAGATGGAGATCGGACACGGCCTGTGCTCGCGCTTCGAGGCCGCCATCAGCTTTTCCCGCAGGTCTTCCGGCTTGTGGACGAGTATGTCCGCCGCAAAGTGAATTTTCAGAACTGCAATCCCTGCGAGCTGGGCCTGGAGAAATATGTCCGGCGCACCGTCGAACGCCTGCGCGACGGCATTGTGCCGGACGAAGCAGAAGGCGAGCTCCCGCTGCTGCCGATTCTGAATCGCTACAAGCCCGCCGGCACCACCTCCGAGGTCGATTTCAAAACCACGCGACCTTGCCGCACGACGGTTAAGAGCCATATCGATCAGGTTGTCCTCGATAATTTGACTTGGGAAGCGAGCGCGGCCTTCCGTCTGGAGGCGAGCGATGCCGTGGTCTGTTACGCGCGCAACGATCACCTGGGGCTGACGATTCCCTACGAATACGAGGGAATCGATCATGGCTACGAGCCGGATTTCCTGGTGCGCTTACGGAATGGCACGACCCTGGTGCTAGAGATCAAGGGTTACGAAGACGACCAGACCAACGCCAAGCATAATTCCGCCAGGCGCTGGGTGGAAGCGGTGAACAACTGGGGCGAGATGGGCCGGTGGGCCTTCCACGTTTGCCGCAACCCGCCGTTGCTCGAGCGAGAGATGGAATACCTTCTCCGCTAACC
>JBOGMI010000690.1:0-4382 GCA_050746645.1 Bryobacteraceae bacterium
GACGCGCTGATAATAAAGCAGATTAGTGAAGAGACCGATCAGCCGAAGCAGGGCCCAGGCGACGAATGCTGCAATAAAGCCAATGAGGATGGCCAGCGCCGAGATGGGGATGACACGGGTAGTAGTACTGAAATCGCCCAGTTCTTCGAGGCGGTGCTTTTTCTTCTTATGCTGACCGGAGTGGGTAGCCGCCTTCGCGCTCATCGTCGGCCTCTTTCGCCCTCGGGAAGATAGTGCATTGCCTCCAGCGCTTGTAGCAGCGCGGGACCGGAATTCTGCAATTCTTGCCAATGCAGCCGGGAAAGGTTGTGCAGCAATTCTTCGCCATGCACGGTCAGCTCCACCAGCACTTCGCGGCGGTCTTCGATGGCATGGCGGCGCACCACGGCGTCTCGTTCCACCAGTCGGTTGATCAGCTCCACTGTGCTGTGGTGGCGCAGGCAGAGCCGTGCGGAAAGAGCGGTAACCGTAGGCCGTACTCCTTCCGGCAAGCCCTTAATGGCTAGCATTAATTGATACTGTTGCGGCTCTATATGGGCCGCGCGCACCGCTTCCTCGCTGAAATGAAGAAATTGGCGGATGCGAAAACGGAGTTCGGCAAGCTGCCGATACCCGTCCAGCGAGACATCTTCTAATACCCCTTTATTCACCTGTTTCTATCGTAACACGATACAAGTTCGACTCCTTAGAACTTGCCTTCCAGTAATGAATCGGCGAAAATCAATGAGGGGCGAATAAATGGCGAACACGAGCGCGCTTTCCCGCTATAACGAACTCTGCCAACCGGCTTCTGCATTGTCCCTTCGCCAGAAAACGAGATTTGCTCCACTGCCGCTTCCGGGGCTGGCGCGTTTGTGGCCAAACGGGTTGCCGCGCGGCGCCTTGTGCGAAATCCACGGCCCTCGCTCTTCGGGGCGGACGGCGGCTTGCCTGCACATACTGGCTCAGGCGACCGAGCGCGGAGAGATTTGCGCCGTGGTGGATGCCAACGATGCTTTTGATCCCGCTGCGGCAGCTGCGGCCGGGGTCAAACTGGAGCGGCTCTTGTGGGTACGTTGCCGCGGCAACCTGGAACATACGATGCGAGCGGCGGATCTGCTGCTGCATGCCGGAGGATTCGGCATGGTCGCGCTGGACCTTTGCGAAATGAATCCGCGTTTGCTGAGCCGGATTCCGTTGTCTTATTGGCATCGGTTTCGCCGGACGGTAGAGCATACGCCTACGGTGCTCCTGCTGTGCAGCGACTTGCCGCAAGCTAAGTCTAGTATTTCCAATAAATTGGCGCTAAAGGTTAAGGTATTTCATTGGCATGGCTTGCTGCTCCGCGGCCTGAGCACGAGTGCGGCGATGGGAAACGCCCGCGGCGAACCCCTGGAGATCGAAATGGCGGTTTAACATGTACGCTTGTATCCATACCGCCACGGCAAATCCGGCAATTTTCGATTTGGCGCTGCAATTTTCGCCGGTAATCGAGCGGACCTCCGAAGATACCGTCGCCTTCTCGATTGCGGAGCTGGGCAGGCTCTTGGGGCCGCCGCACCAGATCGCTTCCGAGATCTGCCGCGCCGGCCACGAGCGGAATGTGGAGGCCAATCTCGCTCTGGCGACCAATGTGGATACGGCGATTCTGCTGGCGCGCCATGTCCCCGGCGTCACGATCGCCATGCCCGGCGAACAGCGCGCCCACTTAGAAACCCTCCCGCTGCGCGCATTGCCCATACTTCCTCACTTGCTGGAACTTCTCCAGCGATGGGGCTTAAAAACCTGCGGGGATTTGGCGCTGCTGCCGGAAAGCGGTGTTGCCGAGCGCCTGGGTCCGGAAGGCATTTATCTGCGCAATCTGGCGCGCGGAACGTTTGTGCGGCCGCTGCGCCTGCATGCGATGCCCACCAACTATGCAGAGCGGATGGAACTGGAGCATCCGCTAGAGCTGCTCGAACCTTTATTGTTTTTGCTGGGGCGGGCACTTGGTGAATTGTGCCGGCGGCTGCGGTCGCAATCGCAGGCTGCGCGTGTTATTGAAGTAAAACTTGAATTGATTGAGGGCAGCTATTCATGTAATTTGGAGTTCCCCGTTCCGCTCGAGGAAAAACAGTCGATCTTGAAACTGCTGCAGCTTCATTTGGAGCGCCATCCGCCCCCGGCGCCGGTTACCGCTTTCACGCTGCGGGTGGAACCGGCCGCGCCGCGCCGTATCCAAGGCGGGCTGTTTCGGCCGCCCGCGCCCGCACCCGATAAACTGCAAATCACTCTCGCGCGCATTGCCGGGATGGTCGGCAAAGAGAACGCGGGCGCGCCGGTTCTGCTCGAGACGCACCGCCCGGATGCGTTTGCCTTGGGCCAGTTGAATCTGCAGCCCGCCACGCCCGAAACAAGGGAACGGCCGGAAGCGCTGCGGCTCGCGTTCCGGCTGTTCCGTCCCGCGCCGCGCGCCCGAGTGAAGTTAGCGCATGCAGCGCCGCGCAGTGTATATGCAGCGGGCGTGCAGGGGAGCGTGGTTCGTGCCGCGGGTCCGTGGAAGACCTCGGGCGAGTGGTGGGACCGGGCATCCTTCTGGAGCCGCGAAGAATGGGACGTGGCTCTCGACGACGGCGCCCTCTACCGCATTTACCTGGACTTACATACGGAGGAATGGTATGTGCAGGGGGTCTACGATTAGTAGGGACATCTTGCCAGTTAATTGTATGGCATGATGTCTATTGAGGGTTCTGAGGTATGGCAACCGGTCCCAACCTGGACGAGTATATTGGAGTGTGCCCCCAGTCCGATTTCGAATTGGCGGAGATGGTCGAAAAAGGGCTTCCCACCGACAGCGTCACCCGCTTAAAGGAAACGGGATTGACTTTCTCGGAAATCGCGGAGATTGTGATCGCCCCGCGGACCTTGAAGCATCGCAAGGCCCGCAGCGAACCACTCTCCCGTGAAGAAACCGATCGCATTGTGCGTGTCGCACGGATCGTTGCGCTCGCAGAACAGGTTTTTGGAGTTCACGAAAAAGCATTGGGCTGGTTGCGTTTGCCGGACGAACGCCTTCGCGGCCGAACACCGCTGAGTATGCTTCGTACCGAATCGGGGGGACGCCTTATCGAGGATCTGCTGTGGCAAATCGATGAAGGCGTTGCCGCGTGAAATGGCTGTGGAGAATTAGCAACTACTGCGATCTTTCCGGAATGACGGGCGAGAAGTCGAATGGCCGCTGGCACACGCGAAGCGCGGGGAAACGCATCGTTTACCTCGCCGAACATCCCGCGCTGGCACTTATCGAAGTACTGGTACATCTTAAGAATCGTCCGGACTTTTTTCCGTCCCGTTTCCAACTTATGAAACTGGTCGTGGGCGCCGCGGTCTCGATCGAGTCGTTAGATTTGAGTCTTCTTTCCAGTGATTGGCGCGAGGACATAAAGCAAACGCAATCGATCGGCGATGCTTGGCTCGCGAAGGCGAGCTCCGCCTTACTCTCAGTACCTTCCGCCGCGGTGCCGGAATCCACGAATTATTTGTCTAATCCCCTTCACCGCGACGGCAAGGGCGTGGAAATTGAATGGTGCAAATGGATCCACTACGATAAGCGGATGTTTCCCGCTGTGCGTGCCTAAGGCAGCAACAGGAGAAGATAGAGAGCACTCATCACCCCGACTGAACCGCCGGTTCCATCTCCGTCTCTTCCTGCTTCTGCTGTTCCTTTTCTTCCGCCTTGACTCCAACTTCGCAAAACAAAACCGCCGAGTGCTCGGCCATATCGTATGGCTCGCCGGCTTTCACCGGGAGACCCTCGATTCGTTCCGCTTCGCGAGTATCCAGCATTGCGTCCCAGGCGCATCCCGATGTGCACGGGGGCAGATAGAACTGGATGTGCTCGTGGTGCGGATTTACACAAAACAGAAAACTTTCGTCGCGCACCCTATCGCCATGACGGTCCACGTCGTTCAGGGTTTTTCCACTCAGCCGCATACCGAGGCAGCGCACCCAGCCTGCGTTCCACTCATCTTCGGTCATCACCTGGCCGTCGGGCCGGTACCAGGCCACGTCCTGCACTTCCGATCCATCGACGTGCTGGCGCTCAGCGCTGGCCGGGCTGATCTTGCGGTCCTGAAAAAACTTTCGGCGATGGAAATTCGGATGCCTGAGCCGCAACTCGATCAAAAGCCGCGTGAAGTTGAGCAGCGCCTTGTCTCTCTCGTCCAGATTCCAGTCGAGCCAACTGATCTCGTTGTCCTGGCAATACGCATTGTTGTTGCCGCCCTGGGTGCGCGCCATCTCGTC
Source organism: Bryobacteraceae bacterium (assembly GCA_050746645.1). Lineage (GTDB taxonomy): Bacteria > Acidobacteriota > Terriglobia > Bryobacterales > Bryobacteraceae > Bog-105. The sequence goes on from JBOGMI010000690.1 coordinate 4,264, forward strand.
GCCGGCGCAGATCATCGGCACGCCTTGCGAGAGCAGCAGCGTAGTGAGCATGTTGCGCATTTGGCGGTCGCGCAGCGCCTGAATATTCGGGTCGTCCGTCGGGCCTTCGGCGCCGCAGT
>JBOGMI010000691.1:0-1750 GCA_050746645.1 Bryobacteraceae bacterium
AGGTGCTCGTGGAAAAAGACGCCAGCCTGCTGTTTCTGCTCGGCGAGCACAAGCGTGTGCCCATTCGTTTCAAGGATGGCCGATTCGCCGCCAAGGATCGAACCTACACGGCGGACGAGTTGCAATCCATGGCCGGGCGGCTCTCCCCTAATGCGCTGTTGCGCCCGGTAATGCAGGATTATCTATTGCCCACGGTGAGCTACGTCGGAGGACCGTCCGAAATCGGCTATATGGCGCAGGCGGAAGTGCTGTATGCCGGTCTGCTCGGGCGCATGCCGGTAATCTTTCCGCGCAACAGCTTTACGCTGCTCGATGCGAAAGCCGAAAAGCTGATGGCCCGCTACCGCTTGCGGCTGCCCGAGATGCTCGACTATCAGGAAAGCGTGCGGCAACGCATGGCGGAGCGGCTGGTTCCTCCCAAGCTGCGGCAGGAGCTTTCTTCCAAGCGCTCCGAGTTTGCGGCGGAGCTGGCAAAGCTCAAGGCGCAATTGGCGGGTTTCGATCCTACGCTCGGGCGCGCGGCCAAGACTACGACCGGCAAGATCCTCTACCAGATGGAGAAGCTCTCCGGCAAAGTAGCGCGGGAAGCTTTGCGGCGGGACGAGCGAGCGGAGCGGGATTCGCTCTATCTGATGAACCTGACCTATCCCCACCGCCATCTTCAGGAACGGTTTTACTCCATCGTTCCGTTCCTCGCCAAATACGGTCCGGACCTGCCCGAGCGTTTGCTCGACGAGGCGCAAACCTCATGCCCGGACCATATGGTGCGGACGATTTGATTAGTGCATCGGCCGGCGAACGCCTCCGGCCGGCTGCGGCATGTTGGTCTCGAAGCCTTCGTCGAAGGCCGCGACTGAGCCGCAAACGGTGACTTTCAGTCCTTTGGTGGCTTTGAAAGGAACCAGATTGCTGGCCCCGATTCGGAGCACTTTGACAGTGGCGCCGTCTTGTTGGGCGAAGTAGGTGTAGCAAGGCAATTGCTCCGTGCGGGCCCACTTCCCATTCTCGAAATGAATATAGCTGAATTTTTGCTCGACATATCCGAGAATATCCGCGCTCAGCGTGATCGGTAGCAGTAGCGCGGCAAGCAAGAGCAAGGCATTTCGTTTCATAGACCCTCCAAGACCTATCATGCGCAGCGAACTCTGACGAAGCTCGCTCTAGAATGAGGTTCGATGACCGGGAATATTTTTCGTTCTCGTGCTGCCGTCCTGGCCGCTGCTTTTCTGCTCCTGTTTCTGAGCAACGCCTATGCCCAGACAAAGGTGCTGCGGGTGGATCCGCATCGGACCGATCCGGCCATTGTGACGGTTCATGGCCCGCATATTGCTGTATACGATCCGCACGCGGTTTCGCGCCATCGGCTGTTCCTCTTCCTTGTCGGCACTCACGGCAAAGCGACGGGCAGCCTGACAATCGACGGCGCTTTCGCCAAGTGGGGTTATCATGCCATCGGCCTCGATTACCCGGACAACGTGGTTGCGGTTTCCTGCGCGCACAGCCTGGATCCTGCGACTTTCGGCCGTTACCGCAAGGCCATCGTGACCGGAGCCCCGGTGAGCGCGAAGATTAAGGTTAATCGCGCCAATTCCATCCTGAACAGGTTCCAAAAGCTGCTGGCCTATCTTGTGAAACACGATCCCAAAGGAGGATGGAGCGAGTTCGTGGCCAACGGCAAGCCGGTCTGGCGCCGCATCGTTGTTGCGGGCCATTCGCAAGGCTCCGGGCACGCCGCTTATATTGGAAAACT
>JBOGMI010000692.1:0-3230 GCA_050746645.1 Bryobacteraceae bacterium
ATAACGGCATGGCCATCCGCTTCCACGAAACGGACGTTCGGGCGATGGGGCGGCAGGCGCGCGGCGTTCGCGCCATGGATCTGGAAAAAGGCGACTTCCTGATTGGGCTGGGGATCGTTGGCAAGGAGGCCTTGATGCTTTCGATTTCCGAACACGGCTTTGGCAAGCGGACGCCGGTTCATGACTACCGGCTCACTGGCCGCGGCCGCAAAGGCGTGATCAATATGAAGACCACGCCCAAAGTCGGCAAAGTGGTCGCGGTGCTCGCGGTTAAGGAGAACTCCGATCTGATGATCATCAGCAAGGATGGCAAGATCATCCGCATCGAGGCGGGCGCGATCCGCCAGGCCGGGCGTTCGACTCAAGGCGTGCGCTTGGTGCGCATGGAGGACAGCGACCTGGTGGCGGCCGCCTCGGCCATTCCGGACCAGGAAGAGGATCTGCCGAAACCCGGTGACCTCCCGCTCCAGTAGCGCGTAAGCGACCGCTCTATGCTCACTGCGCCGGCCAACACAACCCCGACCGTCAGGGAGGGGCACGCCACCGCTCAAATGCCGAAACTGAGCCGGAAGCGTAAGCGACCCATGCGGGACCTTGTGAACCTCGCGATTCTGATTGGGCTATTAGCCGGTGCGACTCCGGCAATAGCCCAAGCCCCAGTGGCGCATCACCAACGGCGTCCGACGCCACCTACGCGCGATCCCCACTCGCCTGGTTTTGTCCAGGCAAAAGAACTGCCCGACGGCGCAGTCCCTCCCGCCAATGCGGATGGGAACTTCATCGTCGGCCCCACTCACAACGTCGCGCCAGAGATGTCGGTCCACGCGGGCGTGCCGAAGGGGGCGGTGTATACGTTCACCATGAGTTCGGCTGACAGCAGAATCTATCCCGGCATCGCGCGCGAGCCTCGCACCTTCGGCACGCCGGACCCGACCAATCCGGCCAGGCTGATCGTCACGACCAGCCATCCCGCACCCTATACGCGCCGCGTCCAAGTTTACGTTCCCAAGCAATACGTCCGCGGCGCGGTCGCGCCGTTTATTGTCGGGGCGGACGGACCCGATCCGCAATTATTCACGGCGCTGGATAATCTGATCTCCGAGCACCGGGTCCCGGTGATGATCGCCATCTCGATCGGCAACGGCGGAGGCGATGCGCAGGGCAGCGAGCGCGGCCTCGAATACGACACCATGTCGGGCCGGTACGCGGAGTTCGTCGAGCAAGAGGTCCTGCCGCTGGTAGAGCAAAAATATCGCGTGAAACTGACCAAGGATCCGAATGGTCGCGCAGCGATGGGTGGCAGCTCCGGAGGCGCGTGCGCACTGATTATGGCTTGGTATCACCCGGAGCTGTATCATCGCGTCCTTACTTACTCGGGAACCTTCGTCAACCAGCAGTGGCCTTATAATCCCAAAATCCCGCACGGCGCGTGGGAGTTTCACGAGCGCCTCATTCCGGATTCTCCGCGCAAGCCGCTGCGGATCTGGATGGAGGTAGGCGACCGCGATCTCTACAACCCCAACATCATGCGCGACCACATGCATGACTGGGTCGTGGCCAACGAGGACATGGCCAAAGTGCTGGCCGCCAAAGGCTATCACTATCAATTCGTTTTCGCCCGCAACGCCGGACATGTGGACCGGGGCGTGAAGCGGCAAACTCTGCCCGAAGCCCTGGAGTATCTCTGGCAGGGCTACCGCCGTTAAGCTGTGAAAGAATTGCTTCCGGATAGGCGTGCATCTTCCTAAGTCGTTGATGTTAAAACTGAGCCGGAAGCGTAAGCGACCTAGTTTGTTTCGGGCTATATCGCCGGGCTAACCGTGCGGAGTACTTATGGCGGGGTCATCGGAAGCTCGATTGAGCTATTCATAGCGAAGCGCAAGAATCGGATCGACTCGGGTAGCGCGCCGGGCCGGGATATAACAGGCCGCCAGCGCGACCAGTGCTAACAGAACCGCGACACAGAGATAAGTAAGTGGATCGAACGGATGCACGCCGAAGAGCAGGCTGGAAAGGGAACGCGTCAGTACGAATGCGGCAGCCGTTCCAATTAAAAGACCGGCGAGCGTAAGTCTTGCGCCCTGAAACAGAATCAAACGCAGCATGCCGCTCTGCTCCGCGCCGAGCGCCATGCGAATGCCTATCTCCCGCGTGCGCTGCACGACCACGTAGGACATCACGCCATACAAGCCGATGCCGGCGAGCACCAATGCGAGCGCGGCAAAGGAGCCCAGCAGCAGAGTTTGAAATTCCGTGTCCTGCGTGTTGCCGGCCATGACCTGTTTCATCGTGCGTGGACGGAAGAGCGCAAGAGAGCTATCGAGCGCGTGTATCTGAGCGCGCAGTCCAGGAACAATGCTCAGAGGAGTTACGCGCGTTTTTACGGTGAGATCGCCGTAGCCGTACCACGCAAGCTTGTTGGAGTACGGGAAGTAGACCTGTGGTTTTAGTTTTTCTCGAACGCCGTATTCGTCAACATCTCCCACAATGCCGATCACCATTACCGGAACGTCGCTCCAATGAAAATATTCGCCGATTGCGTTCTGGTTGGGCCAGAAGGTGTGCGCCATCGATTCGCTGATCACTGCGTTGAGCGTCACTCCTGGCGGTATTTTGATCGATCCGCTAGCGTTCTTGACGAGCTTGAACAGGTTCTGAGAGACCGAGGCCGCCCGATTCATGTCGTTGGCGTTGAAAGCTCTGCCGCGTAAAAGAGGAATACCCAAGGCGCGGAAATAATCGGGGGAAACGTAGTCGAATCCGACGAGCACATTCGAATCCGAAAGCTTAGTATCGCCGTCGGCATGAATATAGCCGTTGTTGTGGCCTTCGGACGGAATTTCGCTCGACAAAGCAGCGTACTCAACGCCCGGTAGCGCGCGCACGCGCTCGAGAAGCTGGTCGAAAAATGCGCGGCGCGAGGCGAGATCGTTGTATTTTCCCTTGGGCAAGATGATATCGGCAGTCACGAGGTTCTGTGGATCGATGCCCAGTCCGGCGCTGCGCAATTTTGCGAAGCTACGCAGCAAAAGCCCGGCGCCGATGAGCAGCGCAAGCGTGAGCGCAATTTCGCCAACTACCAGCCCATTGCGCAAGAACCTGGCCCCGAAGCGCTCACGACAGATTGTGCGCCGCTTTTCAGCTCTTGGTTGAGCCGGGATTCGCAGATCTGAAGCCCGGGCGCAAGGCCGAAGAGAACGCCGGCTGCGACGCTGACCAGGATCGTAAAC
>JBOGMI010000693.1:0-4548 GCA_050746645.1 Bryobacteraceae bacterium
GCCGGAAAGGCCGGCCAAAATATCGAATCTGAAGACAGAGAAAGGGGCGGGAAAATCTGTTTGTCTACAAAGCGCGCATAGTTTGCCGGGACCGGGAAGCCATTGTAGTTGATGCTTGCCGTTCGGAAAAACGCGCCGTAGTTAGGCTGGATAGGATCGACCGTATAGAAACGCGAAAGGCCCAGGTGATTCCGCAGAAAACTCATTGCGCGAAGATCGACCGAGCCGGGATGAGGAGACTTGCACAATACGACGGTGAACAGAGCAACAGCATCGATCGCCACAACGGCGGCTATCATAAAGCGGCGCTTCTCTCCGCGCAATCGGAGCAGGGCGAAGCCGATGCAGAGCAGCCCGGCCACGACCCAAGCTAAGGAGGCAGCCAGAAACTTAGCCGCTGGGGCGACCTGCGCACCATGCCAGCCCAGAACGGAACTCCAAGGCCAGTCGATGGCGACTGACAACGCCAGCGCCAACGCGGTGAAAAACCCGGCCAAACCGAATCTGAGATTGCGGTGGCGCAATTCCTCGACCCCGAATACCGCCAGGACAATCAAACAAAACTCCCAGGAGGGAGGCGCATAGCGGTAAAAGGCGGTTTGCGCAAGAAAAGGGATGTGGTTCATCAGACTCATCACCGGCTCAATGCCGAAGGATTTCGCCCAGGCAACCAGAACCCACCCGATCAGCAGAAAGCGCAGCCAGCGGGGTCTTCTGCTCTGCAAGCCGATGAGCGCTAGAAAGAAGAGCAGGAGCCCGGCGTACCCCCCGAGATCGGACCAGCCTCTGAGTATCACGACACTGCCGAGGGTTTCCGGATGAGGGCTGTAGATATAAGGGAGGAATAACAACGGGAGCGCTTCGGCGTGAAGCATGGCAGTCCCTAAAGAATGAGTCCGAAGAGCGGCCGAGCGGTTGATCAGAGACCAGAATCCCGCAAGCAAGGGCCCGGATAGCAGCAGGCCGAGAATAGCCCCATAGCAGACTCGCAGCGCAAACCGCCAGCGGTACCGAAGCGTGGCAAAGCGGCCCAGGCACCAAAGCAATGCCAGAAGACCGTCGATATAGGCCGCTTCGGGGAACCCGGCCAGCACGGAAAACGCGATCCCCAGAGCGATCCACAAAGTGCCTGTGCGCTCCCTATCCCGTTTGCAAACCTGTTCGATACCTAGCAGCAGCAGCGGTAGAAAGGCCGCGGCGCAAAAGAAGGAGTCCGGCCCCCTGCTCCAAGCGAACGTGCCGCTGAATTCAAAAAGCAAACCGCCGAGGAGCGCGGCCAGCCGGCCGAGGCGCATTTCGCGCAGCAGGAAAAAGGTCGAAAAGCCTGCTATGAGCTGCATGGCAATACGCAGCCAGAGGAAGCCGTTTCCCAGCAGAAGTAAAAAAATGAACGGCAGGAAAAAAGCTCCCGGCTGCATTTCTCCGGCTAGTGGCAAGCCGATACCGGAATAGGAATTCCACCAAGGCACGTTTCCATGAAGCCACTCCGAAGCGGCAAGGTGGCCCAGCGCTTGGCTCGTCCAGCCCGTATTCGGGTCGCGGCCAAAAGACGAGCCCGCGATCGGGCCCGGTTGGACATGTTGAACGATGCCGGAAAAAGACCAGATCGGGTCCGCACTGAGGCCAAAAATCCAGACCGGCAAAGTGACCAGAAACGGGATCAAGGCCAATAGGGCGAACACCAGCCAGCGATGCGCATCGAGCCATTCCGGAGGCGCAGACCGTCGCTCAACAACTGATTTCGAGTGATCGGAAACCAACAGATCCTCGGGAACGTCTTCGGGCATTTTGTCAAATTAGCACGGGGCAGTGGGTCTACCGCAGGTAGTACGTGGAAACAATGAGGCTGGGCAGAAACACCATACCGAACGCGGCCATAGCAAAGGCAGGCGCCGCAAGAGCTACTTTCAGCCGCGCCGCGCCGCGAATGCGTACGGCGGGAAGGCAAACCGCCAATGCGGCGAGAAGAAGGAGCAAGTAGCGTCCTTGTATCCCTTCAATCAGCGGTGCTCCCACATGGCTCCACGTCAGGTATTCGGCATCGAAGAGCGCGCATAGCGTCCCGAAGACGGTTAGCAATCCGATACCTATGGCCGCCCACGGAGGCGCACGCGATCCGGCCGCCCCGGCAAGGATGTCGCTGAGAATGGCGCAGCCCACTGCGAGCATCCAAAAGTTGTAGACCTCTCGTGGGAGCACAAGGTCGAGCCATCCAAGTATCCCAATGGTTCCATCCCGGAGTCCGGGCCACTGCACCTCCAGCGTCTTTATTGGCAAGACAATGGGATACAACGGCCGGTGCAGGAAAACTTCCGCTTGCGCGGAAATATCAGGGGAATCAAACACGGCATTCCGGTTGCCAGGCCAGAGATATCCCGGATGATACGGCGCCGAGGACACGAAAGGAGTTGCGATGAAGAGCATACCGGCCGCAGCCCATAGAATTCCGGGCGCCGCCGCCAGCGCGGCGGTGCGCAGACCGGTTCGCAGCGGCTTCTTGAATCGCCCCTGCCAGCCGCACGGGATGAGGAGCAGGAAAACGAGCGGAACGTACGGAATCTTTACGGCAGCGATTACCGCGATCAGAGCGGCGGCGCTCCAATAAGCCGGCCCGCGCGGAGCCTTGGCGCGCGTGAGCAGGCCAAATGCAAGCGCCGAAGTCGCGATCAGAAGTCCGTCCTCATTGACCGAAGCTCCAAGCGATATGGTCATGGGCAGCGCAAGAACGCAAAAGAGCAGCATGCGACCGCGCCGGGCGAGTAGCAGCGCACATACGCCAATGAGCGAAAAGCACAGCGCGTTCAGCATGCGGGCGCTGAGCACGGCATCATACGGCGACAGGTGGAAAATACGAGCGAATTCGATGGCCGCCGCGGCGGGAACGTAAAAGATCGGCAGGTAAAGGCCGATCGTCCGCACATTGAAAAAAGCCGTGTTTTTGTTCCACGGAATGGCTTTCAGCGTGGCAGCTTCGCCTGGGGTTAGTTTCTTTTGAGGAAGCAGTTTCCCGGGGAATGGCGATGCGGCACTCAACAGGGCAGGGTTTGCGTCGACCCCCGCTACCACAGCTTTGCCGCCGCGGATTTGGTGCCGATGCTCTACAATCTCGCCGTGCAAAAGGCTATCCGCACGCAGCACGTGCGCCTGCTCATCCGCTACTTCGCCAAGAGGAACAAGCGCGGCCAAAAGCAGTGACGTGGGCAGGGCGAATAGTAAGAAAAGCGCCGCAGTGATGCACGCGGCCCGGTCATGGGCAATTTCATGCAGGAGGGCGCGGCTTCGATTTCGCGAGCTGCGGTAGAACTGAGAAATTTTAGAATGCGATGCAATGCTCCGGGGGGCGTCTGCCGCCCGGACTTCGCTTGAGATCGATTCCGAAATAGCCACTCCCGATGCTACATCCAGCTAAATCCGCTGGCGGCCAGCGGCAGATTTCGGATGCGCTGGCCCGTCGCCGCAAATATAGCATTCGAGACCGCAGGCAGCACCGGCGGCAAGCTCGGTTCGCCGAGACCGGTGGGGGAATGGTCCGTTTTCAGAAAATGGATTTCGACCTCGGGGGCCCAGCGGAAGCGAAGCAGCGGGAATTGATTATAGTTCGTCTGCTCGACACGCCCGTTCTTCAGCGTAATCTGCTGGCCCATCAATTCGCTTAGCCCATCCACCGCCGCCCCCTGCACCTGCGCAGTGGCGCCGCTCGGGTTCACGATTTGGCTTCCGACGTCTCCGCACACCCAAAGCTTGTTTACCTTGAGTGTGTTGTTCGCACCCACGCTAACCTCGGCCACGTGCGCGAAATAGCCGAGGAAACTGTGGTGGAACGCGATGCCCATCGCCGTGCTCTTCGGCAGATGACGCTTGCCCCAGCCGGATTGTTCCGCCACGTGTTGTACCACGCCGCGCATGCGGCCTGTGTCGTAGACATACCGACCGCGGTTTTTCTGCGGCTCGGAAAGCAGTGCTAGGCGGAATTCTACGGGATCCTTGCCCGCCGCATGCGCCAGCTCATCAATGAAGGACTGAAAGACAAACGCTTGGGAATTCGCCCCGGGCGCGCGCAGAGCGCCGGTCTTTAACCGCAGCGGCATGACAGAAGAATAGGTTGCGAAATTCGGCACGAAACCGGCGGGAAATTCGCCCGGCGAGATACCCGCGGCCGGAGCGAAGTGGTCTCCGTCACCGTAGCTTACAAAATGGTTGCGCCAGGCGACCAGTTTGCCCGAAGAGTCCAGCCCGGCCTGGAGGAAGTGGAACCCACCCGGCCGGTAATAATCGTGCGTCATGTCGTCCACGCGAGACCAGATCAGCTTGACGGGCACGCCGACTTTCCTGGCGATATAGGCAACCTCGACCATGTAGTCGTTGGTCAAACCGCGACCGAACGAGCCGCCGGCGCGCAGCAGATGAATGGAAATTGCGCTGTCGGGAATGTTCAGGATCTTCGCGACCAGGTCGCGGCCGCGCTTCGGCTGCTGGGTGTTGCTCCAGATTTCGAGCTTGCCGTTTTTATAGTGCGCGGTGCAGTTGCGCGGCTCCAGGGGCGCATGG
>JBOGMI010000694.1:0-11333 GCA_050746645.1 Bryobacteraceae bacterium
GTGGCTTGCTCGCGCACTTCGAACGCCAGCCGGTCGCGCCGGTTCACGATCTCGCCGAGCCACTTGGCGCAACCATTGACGTAGCCCTTCACCGGTCGGTCTAGCGAATGGTCGAGCAGCAGAACATCTCCGGCCTCCAAATCGAGGAGGGTGCGCGTGGACACGCTGCCGCCGTCGATGTGCGCCGCGAAGTTCAGCCGCGCATCCTGCAGCAGGCCGGCCAGGTGCAGTTGCCCGCGCTCGGTCGATTCGGCCTTGCGCACCTGCTGCAGGCGGTCGAAGTTGTAACGCAACCGCTTGATAAAAATCGAGGGGATGGCCAGATTCATCAGCCCCGAAACCGAAGCCACGCGCATTTCGATGGCGATCACTACCACCGCTTCGGCATGCGCCAGAACGTGCAGCATCTGCGGTTCGCTGGCGAGCGACTGAACGGTAAAAGAGACAGGTGCCACGCTTTTCCACGCTTCCTCCAGGTCGCGCAGAATCACCCTCGTAAGCGTGTTTACGACGGTTTTTTCAATATCGGTAATCTTCCGCTGCACGGTGAGCGACGAAGACAGCCCCTTGCTTCCGAGCAGCAGTTCGAGCAGCGCGAACATGAGATTCACGTTCAGCTCGAGCAGCGCCGTTCCGTCGAAGGGCTGCAAGCCGAGATAGGCGATACAGGTCGGCGAGGTCAGGCCTTCGAGAAATTCGGAATAGGAAATCTGCTCCAGGCTCACCAGGTTGAGCGCCACATAGGAGCGGAGATACGCCGAGAGCCCCGACGTAAGGCTGCGCACGAAATTTTCATGTACCAGGTGCAAGGCGCGCAGCTGCGACTTCGGAATGCGGTCGAGGCGCCCGAAGTCGAACGGAACGGCCTCTGCCGCGGCCCCCGCTCCTTCTCCGGCCTGGAATACCGCATCGATTTCCTGCTGTGATAAAACGCGTTTCATAGGTTATTTAGTTAACAGCTAAGAGCTAACAGCTCTTAGCTGTTAGCTCTTATTGCCAGCCGCTCCTCGCGGCTGATGATCTCCTTAATGCGCACGCCATAATTTCCCTTCACCGACACCACTTCGCCGCGCGCTACCACCGTCCCGTGAACCAAAATTTCGACATATTCGCCGATGTCCCGGTCCAACTCGACCAGCGCCCCCGGCGTCATCTTGAGAATGTCGCGGACCGGCATTACCGCCCGTCCCAGAGCGACCGAAAGCGGCAGATTCACTTCCAGGAGACAGTCGAGCATCTCCGGGCTCCCTTCCGCCTCGGGCGCACGCAAAGCTTTTGTGCGCGGCGCCTTAACCGCTTCGGCGCCCGCATTCAGACCGCCATCCAGTCCGATGATACTTGCCGCCCCCGGTTCGAGAGCCACAAGTAGCGGCGGCAGGGCCGCGCCGCGGAATTCCACTTCGATGCGCCGCACCGCCAAGCTCTCGAGCTGCGGCGCCTCCGTTTCCTCGGCATTGCGGCAGCGTACCGGCTGAGTGAGACCCGCGCTGGCCACGGCCGCAGTCCCCTGCTGCGCTTGCCCCAGCATTTCCAAAAACGCTTCCCGCGCCTGCTCCGGATTTGCCGCCATGGCGCCTCCGAGCGCCCGCCAGGTAGCTTCCGGAATTCCCACCCAAGTCGAGAACGTTCCGTCGCCCTCGAACGGCTGTTTCCACCAAAGGCAAGAAGCCAGTGGCTCGGCCGCCGCATCCTCGCTCCCGGCCGGAGCCGACTTCACCTCGGCCCTCTCGCCGGCGAACATCTCGACGGCCCGCGAAAATTCCTTCGTCCACTCCTCGAAAAACGGCACCAGCAATTCCACGCTCATGAGGACACCGCCCGCGCTGCCGACCCTTCGAGCGCCGGCGCTTTCCATTCCTCCTCGACCGCTTCCCGCAGATCGGCCACCCGCACCGCGAGCCTCGATTCGACCACTAGCACCTCCCCATTGCCGATCGGAACGCCTCCGGCGTAAAGGTCGATGTTTTCGCTCGTGGGCCGCGTCAGCGCCACCACGCTGCCGGTGCGCAGATCCAAAAGCTCGCGGAAAGAGATCGTCCGGCGATCGAGTTCCGCTTCAATGGTCACCGGCACATCGCCGATGAAGTCAAAGCCGCCCAGGTCCACAGCCGCCTGTTCTTCGCGTGTCTTCATGCCGATCTTTCCTTAGTAAACATATTGATCCGCCGGCGAATTCGTCAGGCTGATCACCCCATCCTTCTCCAGCTCTCGTGCGACGGCGATGATCTGCTGCTGGGCGGCATCCACGTCCTTCAGCTTCACCGGCCCGAGGCTGGCGATATCCTCGGCCAGCATCTCGCCGCCGCGCTGCGACTGGCTGGAAATGAACTTTTTCCGCAATGAATCGTTCGATCCTTTCAAGGCCATGACCAGCGCGTTGCGCTCCACTTTGCTCACGATCGTCTTGATCGCGATCATGTCCAGATCCTCCAGGTCGCGGAAAATGAACATGTAGCGGCGAATCTCGTCGAAGGTCGCCGGGGCGTCGCTTTCCACTCCGTCGAGAAGCTGCAAGCACGTTTTCGGGTCCAGCCGGTTAAACATATTGGCAACCGCCTTCACCCCGCCGCAGGCCTCCCGGCTCGGCTCTCCCAAATGCCGCAGCTTCTGATCGATCACCGTGGCGATGTTGCGAACAATCTCGGGCGAGATCTGGTCCAGATTCGCCATGCGGATCGCGACATCTGTCCGCGTCTCTGCCGGAAGCGAGGTGAGCAGCATCGCCGCCTGCTCCGGATCGAGGTGCGACAGAATCAGCGCGATCGTCTGCGGATGTTCGTCCTGCACGAATTTGCCGAGCTGCTGCGGATCCACTTTACGGAAATTTTCGAAGTTCGCATGATCGCTGCCCATCGACTTCACCAGGCGCTCCATCAGGCGCTGCGCCGCGCTGGAGCCATAGGTTTCGATCAGCAGCTTTTGCGCATATTCCAGGCCGCCTTTAATAAAGAACTGATGCGTGGTGGCGAACTGATGAAACTCCTCCAGCACTCCGTCGATCTGCTCCGGCTTCACCTGCTCAAGCTGCGCAATTGCTTTGGCGGCTTTCGAGCTTTCCTCCTCGCTCAGGTGCTTGAGAATAGGAGCGCTGTCTGTGGGCCCGAGCGCAATCAGAATGATGGCCGCCTTTTGCAGGCCAGTCAGGCTGTCTTCGCTCGCTATTACTTCCGTCGCCACCGGTGTGAGTTTCCCTCCCTACATCTCTTCCTGCTTTTAGATCGGCAGAGTACGGAGAAGGATTTAGCACGCGGATCTCCAAAAAAACACGCTCCTCTGGACTATTTCTCTGTTTAAGCCAGCTTACTCGGACGATATAGGTAGTGTCCCGGCTGGCCGTGGCCGCGGACGATGAGCGGGCGCAACCGCGCGCGTACAACCGTTTTGTGAGCGAAGGAGTAAGTGTGGATCTGAACGTTTTAATCGTGGACGATTCGGCGGCGATCCGAAAGATTCTGGTGCGGGTCTTGTCGCAAACCGATTTGCCCATCGGCCAGGTGCATGAGGCGAGCGACGGGGTCGAGGCCCTGAAAATCCTGGAAAACACGCCGGTGAGCCTGCTGCTGTCCGACATCAATATGCCCAACATGGACGGATTGCAGCTTTTGACCAATCTGCGCTCGCATCCCAACTGGAAGCAGCTTTCCGTGATTATGATCAGCACCGAAGGTGGCCAGGCGAAGGTGCTCGAAGCGGTGCAATTGGGGGCCAAGGGATACGTGCGCAAGCCGTTCACTGCGGAACAGATCAAAGAGAAAGTGCTGGCGAGCCTGAAAATGCCCGACGAAGCTTGCCCGGCTTGAGGTCTGCCCGGTTAAGGGGAAGGAATGGATCAGGAAATCGCTGTTAAGGCCGTCCGCAGTGCCGCCGAGGAGGTGTTCGCTACCATGCTGGGTCTCGGAATGTCTTCCGGCGAAGCCTACACGGAGGAGAACGCGGCCGAGCAGCCGTCCGCGGGCGGAGGCGTGGTGGCTCTGATCGGCATGGCTGGCGGCTCCTGGGTCGGGACCGGCATGCTCACCTGCACGCCGGAGTTCGCCTGCAAAGCTGCCGCCATCATGCTGCTCGCGGAATATCACGCCGTCGACAACGAGGTGCTCGACGCGATCGCCGAGATCTCGAACATGATCTTCGGTAACGTGAAGACCATCCTCGAAGAGCATCTCGGGCCGCTGGGGCTGAGCATCCCGACCGTCATTTTCGGCAAGAATTTCAGCACCCGGAGCGTGGGCCAGCAGATGTGGACCGTGGTTCCGCTCGAGGTGGGTGACGACCGCATGCAGGTACGCATCTTCCTGGCGCCGCAGCAGGGCCGGACCGCGCCGGTGCGCCACGGTTTCTCGCGGGCTTGCGCGGTCCAGTGCGATTGATCTGTCCATTCTTTGGCTAGGAGATCTGAGGAGGTTTTTTTCATGCCGACAACGCTGAGCGCGCCGCCGCCCGCCGGGAAGGCGGATCAGGCGGGCAAATATCTCACCTTCCGCCTGGCAGCCGAGGAGTTCGGCATCCAGGTGCTCAAGGTCTGCGAAATCATGGGCATGCAGGAAATCACCGCGGTTCCGCAGACGCCGGCCTGGATTAAAGGAGTGATCAATCTTCGCGGCAAGGTGATCGCGGTGATCGATCTGCGCCTCAAATTCGGCATGCCGCCCGAAGCTTACAATCAGCGCACCTGCATCGTGGTCGTGCAGTTCGCCGACGCCGGGGAACGCATGCTCATCGGCGTGATCGTCGATGAAGTCTCGGAGGTGGTCCATATCGCCGCGGGCGAGGTCGAAGATACGCCGGGATTTGGAGCCGCCGTCCCCACGCCTTATATCCTCGGCCTGGCTAAGCAGAAGAATCGCGTCAAAATTTTGCTCGACATCGACCGTGTTTTGACGAATCCCGAGGTACACGGGCTTCAGTCGGCGGTCGAATCGGGAGAAGCGCAATGAAGCTGACCCTGGGGAGTAAGATTTCTCTGGCCTGTGGCGTTCCGATTGTGCTCGCGCTGGCTTTGGGCCTGGTGTCGATCGAAAAAATGGGCCGTTTGGGTTCGATTTTTCAAGCCGCCGACTCGGCCTCGCTGCCTGCAACGATCCGGCTCGCCAAGCTCTCGCGCGCCGCTGCCGAAGAAGAAAAAGAGATGCTGAAACACATGCTCGCGGCGGGTTCGCCCAGCCTGCAAGCGCAGTGCGAAACCAATCTGGCCGCCTGGGAGCGCCGCTTCCAGAGCGAACTCGAAAGCTATCGGGGCAATCCGGCGGATGCCGGAGCGAGCCAGGCGTTCGCTCGTATCCGCCGGGCGCACGAGCGTGTTCTCGACGAGTGGTCGGGTACGATCCTGCCGCTCAGCCGCGCCAACAACGCCCAGGCTGCCTTCGCCAAGTGGCTGGCGGAAATGATCCCCGCAGTGCATGCCGAGAGGCAGGCGATCGCGGCGGGAATCGAAAGCAGCCGGAAAGATGCCGGACAGAAGGCGGCGGAGGCGGCGGCGATTACCCAATCCGCGCGCTTCTGGTCGATTCTCCTCCTATTCCTCGCGGTCGCCGGCGGAAGTGGACTTGCCTTGGCGCTGATTCGCAGCCTACATCGTGTGCTCGTACAAGTGGCCGCCGATCTCGGCCGCGGAGCGGAGCAGGTGGCGAGCGCCGCCGGGCAGATTTCCTTTTCCAGCCACTCGTTGGCCCAGGGCACGTCTGAGCAGGCGGCTTCACTCGAAGAGACTTCGGCTTCGACCGAAGAAATGACCTCGATGACGCGCAAGAACGCTGAGAACGCCGAATCTTGCGCCCGGCTCATGGCGGAGGTCGATACGAGGATCGCCGAGGCCAACCAGACGCTGGAGGAAATGGTGGGCTCCATGGAGCAGATCAGCGCCTCGAGCGACAAAATTTCGAAGATTATCAAGGTGATCGAGGAGATCGCCTTCCAAACCAATATCCTGGCCCTGAACGCGGCGGTCGAGGCGGCGCGTGCGGGCGAGGCGGGCATGGGATTCGCCGTCGTGGCAGACGAGGTGCGCGGCCTGGCGCAGCGCAGTTCCCAGGCGGCCAAGGATACCGCGGTGCTCATCGAAGAATCGATCGCCAGCGCCAGCGACGGTACGACGAAGGTCTCGCGCGTCGCCGGGGCGATCGAGGTGATTACTCAAAGTTCGAACAAGGTGAAACTGCTCGTCGACGAGGTCAACATCGGCAGTCAGGAGCAGGCGCGCGGCATGGCGCAGATCGCCAAAGCGGTGGTCGAAATCGAGCAGGTGACGCAGCGGACCGCGGCCGGATCGGAGCAGACCGCTTCCGCCAGCCAGCAACTGAGCGCGCAGGCCGAAACCATGCGCAAGTCGATCGAAGGGGTAAGGCAATTGGCGGGCGGCAGTTCCGGGCAGCCGCGAGCAGCGCACCGCCGCATCGCGCCGCCGCCTGAAGAGCCCATGCGCTTCCAGCCGGTCCTGGCCGCACGCGAGCAGATCCCTCTCGAAGACGATTTCAAGGAGTTTTAGAGTCGTGGCGCACACCTCTTCCGCGAATTCGGACGAGTTGCACCACGCCATCGACCGCTTGGCCGCGCTCGCCGTAGCCGGTGATTTCTCGGCTCCGACGCAGCCCGAGGCTTGGCGCGCTTTGGCGGAGGCGGCCGATGCGGTGGCGGCCCAGCCGGGCGAGGCGGGCGGTGAAATAGAACGTATCGCCCTGGCTCTCGCCTCCGATGCGCGCCGGATGCAAAGTGGAGAGCCAACTCTGCCCTCGTTCGAAGCCGAAGTGGAGCGTCAAATCGCGGCGCTGCAAGCTTTAGCTGCCGGGTCGCCGCCGCAGGCGGATTCCCCGCTCTTTCACGGCTCGCTGGCGCACGATCCGGAACTGGTTTCCGATTTCCTCCTCGAATCGCGCGAACATTTGGAGTCGATCGAAGCCCAGGCGCTCATCCTTGAAAGCGAACCGGCACATGCCGAGGCGATCCACGCCATGTTCCGCGCCTTCCACACGATTAAGGGGCTGGCGGGTTTCCTCGAATTCGCAGCCGTGCAAGAAGTGGCGCACGAGATCGAAACCCTGCTCGACCTGGCGCGCCAGGGCCGGATCTCGATCGCGCACGACACGATCGACATCGTGCTCGCAAGCGCGGACTATCTGAACTCCTGGATGCGGCACATCGAAGCCGCGCTCGGAGGCGCGACCGAAGCGCCGCCGGCCGGCCCCGAAGCGTTGCGCGAACGCATCCGGCGCTTTGCCGAAGCCGGCAATGCACCGCAGCCCGAAGAGGCGACGGCGGCGCTCGCGAATCTCTCGGATTCGCTCGCTGCGAAAAAGGCCGCCGCCCAGCCGGAAAGCTCCATCGAGAACGCATCGCGGCGGCCGGCGAGCGAATTGCGGGCCATCAAGGTGGATACCGCCAAGCTCGACTATCTGGTCGAGATGGCCGGCGAAATGGTGATCGCGCAATCGCTCATCCAGCACGATCCCGATCTCGCCAAGCTGAAGACGCCGCGCCTGGTACGTAATATCGCGCAGGCGGCGCGCATCACGGGCGAAGTTCAAAAAACCGCCATGACCATGCGCATGGTGCCCATCGGTCACCTGTTCCAGCGCATGACGCGCCTGGTGCGGGACGTTTCGCACAAGTCCGGTAAACAGGCCGAGCTGGAAATCAGCGGCGCAGAGACCGAACTCGACCGCACCATCGTCGAGGAATTGGCCGACCCGCTCATGCACATGGTGCGCAACGCGGTGGATCACGGCATCGAGCGCCCGGCCGAACGTGCTGCGGCGGGGAAGCCGGAAACCGCACGCGTTTCGCTGCGCGCTTCGCATCAGGGCGGCAACATTCTGATCGAGATCGCCGACGACGGCCGCGGCCTCGACCGGAAGAAAATTCTCGCCAAGGCGCGCGAGCGCAGCTTGCTTGACCGGGGCGACCAACTTCCCGACAGCGAGGTTTTCCAGCTTATCTTTGAACCGGGTTTCTCCACCGCCGACCGCATCACCGATATTTCCGGCCGCGGCGTCGGCATGGACGTGGTGAAGAAACAGGTCCAGAAAATGCGCGGCCGCATCGAGATCCGCTCGACGCCGGGGCAGGGAACCGTCTTCTCGATCAAGCTTCCCCTGACGCTCGCCATCATCGACGGGCTGGTCGTAGGCGTGGGCGAAGAACGCTACATAGTGCCGATCTTCGCGGTGCAGGAAGCTTTGCGCCCGGCTGAGGAGGCGCTTTCCGAGCTTCCCAACGGAACCGAATTGGCGCTCATCCGCGGTTCGCTGGTTCCCATCTCACGCCTCGGCCGCTTATTCGGCGTCCAGGCCCGTGCCGAAAACCTTTGGGAGGGACTGCTCGTCATCTGCGAAGCCGGAGGCAAGCGCTTCGCCTTGGCGGTTGACGAGCTCATCGGCAAGCAGGAAGTGGTGATCAAAAGCCTGGGCAAAACTTTCAATGTGCGTGGCATCGCGGGCGGAGCCATCTTGGGCGACGGGCGTGTCGGGCTCATTCTCGATATCGACGGGCTGATCGGAGCGGCGGGCGATGCCTTCGCTTGACGAGCCGCCGCTGCGTCCCTTGACCCAGCGCGAGTTCGAACAGTTTCGCCGCCTGGCCCGCGATACCTTCGGCCTCGATCTGCGCGCCGGAAAAGAGCCGCTGGTTGCGGCACGTCTGGGCAAGGTGGCATGCAAACTCCGCATGCACTCCTATCGGGAGTATTACGAGCATGTGCTTGCCGACCGCACCGGCCAGGCGCTGCTGGCGATGGTCGAGGTGCTCACCACCAACCACACTGCCTTTCTCCGCGAGCCGGCTCATTTCGAGTTTCTGGCCAAGACCGCTCTTGCCGAATGGCGGGGTCGTGATCGCATCCGCGTCTGGTCCGCCGCCTGCTCGAGCGGCGAAGAGCCGTATTCGGCCGCCTTTTGCCTCCTCGATTCTTTGCCTGCAGCGCGCATCGAGATCTTCGCCACCGATATCTCGAACCGAGTCTTGCACGCGGCCGCCGGCGGCGTTTATGCCGCCGAGAAATTTCACAGCGTGCCGCGCCACTGGCTCTCCCGCTATCTGCTGCGCGGCCACGGCCGTTCCGAAGGTTTTTACCGCATCAAGCCGGAAGTCCAAAAACTAGTTCGCTTCGAGCGCCGCAACCTGATCGAGCCATTTCGCAATCTCGAGCCTTTTTCTCTGATCTTCTGCCGCAACATCATGATCTATTTCGACTGCTCCACACAGGAATCGCTGGTGGGGCGGCTGGCGGCTCTGCTCGAGCCTGGAGGATATCTTTTTATCGGACACTCCGAAAGTCTTTCGTCTATCAAGCAGCCGCTCGAATACGTCTGCCCCGCTGTCTATCGCAAGCCGGGCGCCCGCGCCGGGAGAAAGAGGATATGACCGCGACGCGTCTGGTCGTGGGCATGGCGGACTGCAAAGTGAGCAACGCTTTCGGAGATGTACTGATTACTTACGCGCTTGGTTCCTGTATTGGCCTTGCGATGTACGATCCGGTGAGCTGCGCCGGCGGGCTGCTGCATTTCATGCTGCCCGATTCCAGTCTCGATGCCGCGCGCGCCGGAGAGAATCCGTATCGCTACGCGGATCCGGGCGTACCGGCTCTGTTGCGCGAGCTCTCGAAACGCGGCGCCGAGCGCCGCCGCCTCCGCATTGCGGTAGCCGGGGCAGCGGAGATCCTGGACCGGGGCGAGTTCTTCAACATTGGAAAGCGCAACCGCGCGGCGCTACACCGGATGTTGTGGAAGGAGGGCCTGCTCATCGCCGCTGAGGCGACCGGCGGGACCTCGCCCCGCACGCTCGGGCTTGAAATCGGAAGCGGGCGGTTCTTTTTGCGCGAGGCAAGCGAACCCGAGCGCGAGATGCTTGCTTGCCGGAGTTCGCGGATGCTCGGAGCCGGAAGCGTAAGCGCCCCAAACCGAGCCGGAAGCGTAAGCGCCCAGAAAGGTTAGGAGGGGAACGATGCCTTTGCAGATTTTAATCGTTGACGATTCGCCCGCCATGCGGTGGTTTCTGCGCCGCGTGATCGGGCTCTCGCTGGAGGACGTCTCGGTGCTCGAAGCCGCCGACGGCCGCGAAGCCTTCTCGCTGCTCCGCCATTCCGCCGTGGATCTGATTCTGGCCGATATCAACATGCCCAACATGAACGGCGAGGAGTTTTTGCGCAAAATGGCGCAAGACGAAAATCTCAGCGGCATTCCGGTGATTGTGGTTTCCGCCGACGCTAGCGAAGCGCGCATGCGCCAGATGCTGGCACTCGGCGCGCGCCGCTGCCTCAGCAAGCCTATTTCGCCCGAAGCCTTCCGGCGGGAACTGGAGGACGTGCTTGAAGCCCGAAACGTGTCTTGAACAAGTCGCCGCTCCGCTTGCGGCCGCTACCGAGCAGGTACTCGAAACCATGTTTTTCACCACCATCGATGGACCGCTCGAGTGCGTGCCCGACACCGCGGAGGAGATCGTCTCGACCGCGCTGCGCTTCCGCGGCGATCTTTCCGGCGTTTTCCGCCTCGAAGTATCGCTGGCCAGCGCGCGCCGCATCGCCGCCGCTTTCCTGGCACGCGAACCGGAGCATCTTTCGCCCGCCCGCGTCGCGGAAACCGTCTGCGAATTGGCCAACATCATCTGCGGCTGCGCACTCAGCCACATCCGCGGCGAGAACATTTTCGAACTGCTCTCCCCGCATCTCAGTGGGGCAGACGATCGCCTTTTTTCGTCCGCCGGTCCTGCTCTCAGCTCCGCCACCCACATTTTTCAGCTCGAAGACGGCTTTCTCCGCGTCTCCGTTGAGGTGCGGTAATGCCGACCGGTTCCGGAGCGAAAATCAAGGTCCTCATCGTCGATGATTCGGCGATCGTCAGAAAGCTTCTGGCTGAGGCGCTTTCCTCCGAACCGGATATCGAGGTCGTGGGCGCCGCGCCCGATCCCTACATCGCGCGCGACAAGATTCTGGCCCTCAAGCCGGATGTCCTCACGCTCGACATCGAAATGCCACGCATGGATGGGCTGACGTTTCTCGAAAAACTTTCGCGCTTCCATCCCATGCCGGTGATCGTCATCAGCTCGCTGGCGCAATGCTCGTGCGACGCCGCCCTCGAAGCCCTGCGCCTCGGCGCCGTGCATGTGCTCGCCAAACCCGGCGGGCCGTATTCGGTAGGTGACTTGAGAATCGATCTGCCGAACAACGTGCGTGCCGCCGCCGCTTCCCGCCGGCGCCCGCCCGTTGCGGCGTTCGAACCGGAGATCCCCCGGCTTGCCGGCGCTCCATCCGGTTCCTTGATTGCCATCGGCGCTTCGACCGGAGGCACCGAAGCGATTCAACAGGTCCTCACGCAATTTCCCGAAAATGTGCCGCCGCTCGCCATTGT